>NZ_DJSX01000065.1:0-219403 GCF_002439135.1 Pseudomonas sp. UBA6323
CATGGGTCTTGACCGTGTGCAGGGAGATGAACAGACGCTCGCTGATCTCCTGGTTCGAACAGCCACGCGCAATCAGCTGCAGTACCGCCAGTTCGCGGCCGCTGAGCTTCTCGGTAAGCGGCTCCTGCTCGGCTTCCAGCAAATCGTCGATAGGCTGCTGCGTGGGAAGTTGTGCGAATAAGGCATCACGTACCTGACAGGACGATGTACGTTCTTGCAAGCGCTCACGTAGCCACTGCGGCTGATGCTGCACCAGTTCGATGAACGGCAGCAGCGCACCGCCCTGCGCCAGATCAAGACAACTGTCGAGCTGTTGCTGCGCCNNCGCGCGCCCGCCCGGTCTGCCGTAGCAGTTGGGCAAGCTGCGCCTGCGCTGCCAAGCCAACCAGTTGGCCGCCCAATCCCTGTGCTCGCTGTTGCAAGGCGCGCAGACGCCGCTCGACACTCTCCACCCCTCCCTGCAGACGCTCCAGAGCGGCCTGCTGCAGATCGATGTGCAGCGCCAACTGCGGGTGGAACTCCGGCGCCAGCGCACGCCCTTCGCCGTAGGTTTCTGCCAACTGCGGTAGCCAGGCCGCCGCCAGCTCGACTTGCCCCTGGCGCAACCACAACTCGCATTTCATCAGCGTGATCATCGCCAGGTAGTAAATCGCCGGCACATCCCAGACGTGCATCAGGCGCTCGGCCTCGCCGAGCAGGGCAAAAGCCTCGGCGGAGCGGCCATCACGGCCTTCGAGGCTGGCCAGCACGCAGTAACCGATCAGCGCACCGACATCGCGACAGGCCCTGGCCTCGGCGACCCCGGCACGCAAACGCTCGACGGCCTGAGGCTGCAGACGAAGGCTGAGCAGATAGCCCTCATAGATAGTCAAGCGCGCCCGCACGGAATAGCTGCGCTGCGCAGGCAAACGCTGCACCAGCAACAATCCCTGATGCACCTCATCCTGCGCGCGCAGCACTTCGCCACGGGCCTGCAACACCCGGGCGCGCTCATAATGTGCCAGCGCCTCGAACAGGGGATTGTCGATACGCTGCGCCAATTCCAGCGCGTCGCGGTTCAACCCGCGCGCGCGCCACAGGTCGCCGCGCACCATAGCCAGGTTGGACAAGGCCGACAGGCACATGAAGTGCGGACCATAACGCTCCGCCGGTAAACCGGCCAATGCCTCGCTGCATTGCTGCTCGGCACGCGCGCCATCGCCACGGCCACGGGCGATGACCCCATCAAGTGCTTGCCACTGCGCCAGCAGGCTGCGCTGGGCGGCTGGTTCGGTAGCCGGCAGGAATCGCCCGAGCTGATCGAGCAGCTCCTGCGCGGCATCCAACTGACAGGCCAACGCCAGTGCCCAGCCATAGAGCATGATCAGCCGCGGTGTGCTGGCCAGCAGGTCATCCGGCAGGTTGGTTTTCCAGCGCAGCAGCATGGCGATGTTCTGCTCTGCCAGCATCTGCTCCTCGGAAAGGTTCTGCACCAGGTTGGCAGCGACATCGGCCTGCCCCGCCAACAGCGCCTGCTCGATGGCGGCATCCAGCATGCCCTGCGCAGCGAACCAGCGGCAGGCCCGCAGGTGAGCACTACCGCGCGAACGACTTACCCCGTCGGCAGGGCGCGCATTGAGCAGATCGGAGAAAAGATGGTGGTAGCGAAACCAGCGTCCCTGCTCGTCGAGCGGCACCAGGAACACCTGATTGGCCTGCAACTGGCGGATGATCGCGGCACTGTCATGGCTGTCACGAACCGCATCGCACAGTTCGGCACAGAAGCGCTCCATGCAGGCGGTGTCGTAAAGAAACTGCTGCACTTCGGCGGGCTGCCGCTCGATGACCTCTTCGAGCAGATAGTCACGAATCAGCCCTTCACCGCCGTGCAGTTGCAGCGCCTCGCCCGTCTCCGCCAGTTCTTCGGCGGCCAATAGCCACAGGCGCAAGCCCGCGATCCAGCCCTCGCTGCGCTGCAGGATCCCGCTGACCTGCTGCCGTTCGAGGCGTGCGCCCTGGCTCGCCAACAATGCGTCCAGCTCGGCAGCGGTCAGGCGCAGATCCTGTTCGTTGAGTTCGAGCAGTTGCCGCGACAGACGCAGGCGCGCCAGATGCCAGTCCGGCCGTTGGCGACTGGTGACCAGCAGCAGCACGCCAGGCGGTAAATGATTGAGGAAGAATTGCAGGCAACGATCGAGCACCGGCCCCTGCGCCAGGTGGTAGTCATCCAGCACCAGCAACAGCGGCTGGCCATCGTCGAGTTGCTGAGTCAGTTCATCGAGCAAACCATCGAGCCACTGCTCGAATGCGAAAGGCTGGTGACGCTGGCGCATTTTCAGCAGGCTGAGAGCATCTTCGCCCAGACCAGGGTGAAACTGCTGCAAGCCCTGCAGCAAACGCTCGAGAAAACGCCCCGGATCATGGTCGCGTTCACTGAGACCGAGCCAGAGGCTGTGCCAGTGATCGGGTAGTCGTTCGCAGAACTCGATGGCCAGCGAGCTTTTGCCAAAGCCTGCTGGCGCACTGACCAGCAGCAATCGCCCTTGCAGACCCTTCTCAAGACGCTCGCACAGTCTGGGCCGCGGCATATGTCCTGCCGGCAGCGGCGGACGATAAAAACGCGCTTCCACCGGCGTGGCCGGCGTGCAGGGAAAACCTGGCGAGCGGGAGAGATCTGTCATCGGCCTATTCTTGGAAGTCTTCTATGTGCATCGGCGGGCTCGATCTGGACCCAGCCTAGCGACTTGCAATGGCCATTTGAAGCGCCCGCTACAGTCCGTAACGAAAAAGCCGGCACAAGGCCTAATGCTGATCAGATAAGTTCGTCACCACCCCCTCCTACTTGCAGTAGAGGGGGCGCTTTTCGTAGGAGCCAGCTTGCTGGCGATGCTTTTTATGGCGGATCGCCGGCAAGCCGGCTCCTACAAAGATCGAGTGCAACGGCTTAACTGACTGGCATTAGGCACAAGGCCGGCTTCATCGTGTTGCCTGAGGCAGGTTTTAGCGCACGCCTGCCTGGCGCAGCGCCGCCGGAGTGTAGTCGCTGCTGGATGCCTTGTAGTTGAAGTCGTAGGCTTGTTTCTCCTCGTTCTTCATACCCAGGGCCGAGTAGCGACCGGACAGCAGGTCGTACAGGGTTTCCACGGTGTACCACGGCACTTGCTTGTCGTAGTAGTACTGGGCATGCGCCTCAGCTACGCGCCACAGGGTGCCACGGCCATCGTAGTGGTCGATCAAAGCAGCTTGCCAGGTGTCCTCGTCGATGTAGAAGTCACGCTTGGCATAGATGTGGCGCTCACCCGACTTCAGGGTCGCAGTCACGTGCCATACACGGTGTAGCTCGTAACGAGTCAGGTCCTGGTTGATATGGCCAGCCTTGATGATGTCGGAGTACTTCAGGCTGGGCGAATCGAGCTTGTAGGCGTTGTAGGGGATATAGATCTCCTTCTTGCCTTCCAGTTTCCAGTCGTAACGATCCGGCGCACCGTTGTACATGTCGAGGTTGTCCGAGGTACGCAGGCCGTCAGCTGCGGTGCCCGGGCTATCGTAGGACACCTGCGGCGCACGGCGCACGCGACGTTGACCGGCGTTGTACAGCCACGCCAGACGCGGCTCTTTCACCTGATCGAGCGTCTCGTGTACCAACAGTACGTTACCAGCCAGACGCGAAGGCGCGGTTACGCGCTGCTTGAAGTAGAACAGGACGTTGCTTTCCTTGCTCGCATCGACGTCGGTCAGGGCATCGCGGAAGGTGAACTCTTCCTGGAAGTAGACCAGCGAGTAGGAACCATTCGGCTGCGGAGTCGCCTGGGTTACCACGCGACGCAAGCTACCGCCACGATAACGGGTGATGTGGTTCCAGATCACTTCCAGGCCGTTCTGCGGAATCGGGAAGGGGTTGGCGGTCTGGAAGTTCTCCAGGCCGTTACCACCCTGCACCATTTTGGTGTTAACCGCGTTCTGCTTGGTCGCCTCCAGCACGGCAGCCGGCAGATTGGCCGAGCGGTGGGTCGGGAAGACCGGCATCCTGTAGCTTTCCGGGTAGCGCTTGAACATGGCCAACTGGCCAGGGGTCAGCTTGTCCTTGTATTGGTCGACGTTCTGCGCGGTGATGGTGAACAGCGGCTGCTCGTTGGCGAACGGATCGGCCAAAAAGCCACGCGGATCGACCGCACCGGCGTTGGCCGGCAGGCCGCCAGTCCAGGCCGGGATCGAGCCATCGGCATTACCGGCCATCTCGGCGCCTACCGGCGTCAGGGTTTTGCCCAACTTCGCAGCCTCGTCAGGCGATACGGCCGCCATCACGCCGGTCGCCAGCAGAGACAGGGTCAGCACGCCGGATTGCAACAGGTTTTTTTTCACGTTCATCTGCATAGTGTCCTTATTCCTCGTTCGCATTTAGAAGCTCACGCCGAAGCTGACGGCCAGGAAGTCGCGGTCGACCAAAGTGTTGTAGTCGCCGCCGAAGAAGTTGGTGTAGGAGAGGCTGGTGGTGTAGGTGTTCTGGTATTCGGCATCGAGTCCGATGCTGATGGCCTTGGCGCCTTCGTTGAACACCGGCCCATAGCCGTCCACGTCATGGGACCAGGCTACATTCGGCTTGAGGTTGATACCGGCGAACACGTTGTTGTAGTCGAGGATGCCACGCGCCCGGTAGCCCCAGGAGCCGGAGGTGTAGAAGCCATGCCGGCCGTTCATGGCGATGGCGCTCGCATCGTTGTAACCGCCGTAGATCGCATCGCGGCCATAACGTACCTTGTCCAGGCTTTCCAGGCCACCGATGCGGGTGTAGCCGATCTCGCCGACCAGGGTCATCCGCTCGGCGCCGAGTACCTGATCGATGAAGTGGGTGAAGGTGGTCTGCAACTGGGTGACTTCCTTGCGGTTGTAACCTCGGTGCGCCTGCCCGGCCTGGGCCAGCGCCGCCGATACGTTGCCGACGGCCAGCGCACCGCCGATGCCGCTGGCCAACCAGCCGGTAGTGTCGACTGTATTGATCTGCAGCGGCATGTTCGGCCGGTAGCTGATCTCGCCCTGCCACGCGGTGCCGGTGGGCAGGGTGGTCGAGAAGCTGGCGCCATACAGGCGGATGTCTTCCGGGTAGTCCAGGAAGTAGCTGCCGGTTCCCAGCAGGCCCAGGGAAACGAATGGCGTCTGGAAAGCCGCCGGAAGACCTCCCGCGGTAGTCGCGATGGCGGCAATGGATGCCGCATCGGCATTGATGTAGCTCACGTTCGGCGTGCGGCTATGGTAGTTGAGCGCATACAGGCCGTATTCGGCCTCGTCGCCCAGCCAGCGCAGGGCCACGCCCCACTGGCCGCTGTCGCGCGCATCGTTGTCTCCGGCACGGCGCAGCATGACACCCTCGGAGCTGCCGGCGGCTCCCACGGCGCCCAGGGCGCCGGCCAGTCCCGCGGGATAGCTCTGCACATGGTAGTTGCTGGCACAACCATCCTGCAGCACGTCGACGGCGAAGAAGGTACCGCAGTTGTCGACGACCGTCTGGTCCCACTCCAACTGGTAGAAGGCCTCGGCAGACAACCGGTCGGTCAGACTCTGAGCCACATAGAGCATATTGACCGGGATCAGGCCTTCCTTGACCTCGGCACCTGGGCGGCGGAAGACGGCGACGTCGACCGGGTTGATCGCGTTGATGCCGTTGATGATGAAGGTGCTCTCACCCCAGCTCACCACCTGCTTGCCCAGACGTACCGATCCAGGCTGGTCACCGATCGCGTAGTTGTGGTAGATGAAGGCGTCGAGAATCTCGGCCCCCGATGACTGTGCTCCCTCCTTGCGGTTGCTATCGCTGATGTCCTTGAAAAGGCGGCTTTCGTCCTTCAGTTCGAAGTCATACCAGTACTTGCCGCGCACGAATACGCCGGTGTCGCCGTATTTAAGTTCAAGATCGTGGATACCCTTGAAGATCTTCGAGAAGGTCTCGCCGCGCTTGAAGTTCAGGCGGCCGTCGTCACCGGTCTGGGTGAAGCCGGTACCGCCATTGGACGAACCGATCAGGTCACGATCCCGTTTGGCGGTCGACCAGCTCGCCCCCACCGACAGCGACGAATCGAACTGCCCTTCGATCTCACCGATATTGAAAGTGACGCCGAATGCCGGAGCGGCAAGGGTGGAAGCGAGGCTGACGGCCAGCGGCAGTTTTGCCAGGCGCCAGTAGGGTTTTGTTTTTGTTGTCATCGACGCTACTCCATGTGTTTTTTGTTATGGATGCTTGGACTATAGCCAGCAGGTGGTACTGCTTGATCCCTCGAAAGTGTGATTTGCAGCCCCCAGCCACTCTGGCTCGCAGGTTTCAGACCCTGCCCCTAGCCAAGCATGGACGTGAAACAGCAATTAGCAAGCCAAACGCTTGTTTGACTGAGCGGTCACTTTCACCGCCCAGTCAATTCGCACCTCACAGCGTGGACAGGAATGCGCTGCCAGCCTCCTGCCACTGGGCGATTTCCACGCGGATGCGCTTCTTGTCCAGTTTGCCGACACTGGTCTTGGGAATTTCAGTAACAAGCGCGATCTGCGTGGGAATCGCCCACTTGTTGATGTGGCCCTGCTCGACGAAGGGTTTGAGGTGCTCCTTCAGGCCCTTGGCATCCAGCCCGTGCTCGTCGCGCAGCACCAGGAGCGCGAACGGGCGTTCACCCCACTGCGGGTCCGGCACGCCGACCACGGCCACTTCACGCACGGCCGGGTGCCGGCTGATCAGGTCTTCCAGCTCCAGCGACGAAATCCATTCCCCTCCGGTCTTAATCACATCCTTGATACGGTCACGAATCTCGATGAAGCCCATACCGTCGATGGTCGCCACATCGCCGGTGTGCAGCCAACCATGTGCCCAAAGCTCTTCGCCCTTCTCAGGCTCACGGAAATAGCCCTGGGTCAGCCAGGGCGCGCGCAGCACCAGCTCGCCCTGGGATTCGCCATCGCTCGGCAATAGCTTACCCTCGGCATCCATGATCGCAGCCTCCACCAGCGGCACCGGAATACCGGCCTTGATCCGGTAAGTGGTGCGCTCGTCCTCGCTACCCGCGCGCAGTTCCTCGTTGAGGTAGGCACAGGAGATCAGCGGGCAGGTCTCGGACATGCCATAAGCCGCCGTCAATTGAATACCCCGCTCTTTCGCCGCTTCGTACAGCGAGCGATTGAGCGCGCTACCGCCAATGATCATCTTCATGCCGCCGAAATCATGGCCCTGCGCACCTGGTGCGCCCAGCACCATCTGCAGAATGGTCGGGACGCAGTGGGAGAAGGTGACCTTCTCTTCCTTGATCAGGCGGCAGAGCATGTCCGGTTCATAGCGACCGGGATACACCTGTTTGACACCCAGCATGGTGGCCACATAGGGCACGCCCCAGGCATGCACATGGAACATCGGCGTGATGGGCATGTAGACATCGTCGTTGCCCAGCAGACGGATGCTGTCCAGGCCACCCATGGTGGTCGCCATCGACAGGGTGTGCAGCACCAGTTGCCGATGAGTGAAGTACACGCCCTTGGGGTTGCCGGTGGTGCCGGTGGTATAGAAGGTAGTGGCTACCGAGTTCTCGTCGAAGTCGGCGAAGTCGTAATGCGGGCTGGCCGCCGCCAGCAGGCTTTCGTACTCGCCGACAAGGTTCGGCAGGTCGGCCTTCTTGTCCTCCCCATCGGTCAACAGCAGGGTCTTCTCGACAGTGGTCAATTGCCCGGCAATACCGTTGTACAGAGGCACGAACTCGCTGTTGACCAGCGCGAAGCGGTCTTCGGCGTGGTTCATGGTGTAGAGGATCTGGTCCGGCGACAGGCGAATGTTGATGGTGTGCAGCACCGCGCCGAGCATGGGGATGGCGAACATGCACTCCAGATAGCGGTGGCTGTCCCAGTCCATCACTGCCACGGTGTCACCGGCCTTGACCCCCGCCTGGCTGAGCACGTTGGCCAGACGGGCGACACGTTCGTTGAAGGTGGCATAGCTGTAGCGCAGCTTGTCGCGATAGACGATTTCGCGGGTCTTCTCATAGCGGCTGCCGGATAGCAGCAGACGCTTGATCAGTAGCGGATAGGCGTGGGCGTTGTTGGCGGGAGGGATAAGTCGAGTCTGCAGCATGAAGCCACCTTGAGGCACGCTAGGAATAGGTATGCAGCGACTCTAGAGCGGCTCATGCACAGCTAAATCAGCCCAAAGAATGATTTGCCATGTGACCCTATGGCCACTTTTGGTCACAGGCTAGAATCGAGACAATCAGCCAGTTCTGAAAACGGCTGCACCAAGCCAAACTCTCGTTAGAGGTAACACCATGTCCGATATCGTCATCGTCAGCGGCGCCCGCACTCCCATGGGCGGTTTTCAAGGCAGCCTGGCCAGCGTGCCAGCTGTCGAGCTGGGCGCTGCTGCCATTCGCGAGGCAGTCAAGCGTGCCGGTATCGAGCCGGCCGACGTGCAGGAAGTGATCATGGGCTGCGTACTACCTGCTGGTCTCAAGCAAGGTCCGGCCCGCCAGGCATCGCTCAATGCCGGACTGCCCTCTGCCACCGGTTGCACCACCATCAACAAGCTGTGCGGCTCGGGCATGAAGGCGGTGATGATGGCTTTCGACTCGCTGAAGGCCGGCAGCAACCAGGTAATGATCGCCGGCGGCATGGAAAGCATGTCCAACGCGCCCTATGTGCTGGAAAAGGCCCGCACCGGCCTGCGCATGGGCCATGGCGAGATCAAGGACCATATGTTCCTCGACGGCCTGGAAGACGCGCGCACTGGCCGCCTGATGGGCTCCTTCGCCCAGGAAACGGCCGACCAGTACGGCATCACCCGCGAGGAAATGGACGCCTATGCCATCGAATCGCTGCGCCGCGCGCAGGCGGCGATCAAGGACGGCTCGCTGGACGCGGAGATCGTCCCGGTCACCGTCACCTCGCGCAAGGGTGAGGTGGTGGTCAAGGATGACGAACAGCCGCTGACGGCCAACCTGGACAAGATTCCTGCGCTCAAACCCGCCTTCAAGAAGGACGGCACCATCACCGCCGCCAACGCCAGTTCTATTTCCGACGGCGCCAGCGCACTGCTATTGATGACTGCTGATGAAGCCGCCAAGCGCGGTCTCAAGCCGCTGGCCAAGGTGGTTGCGCATGCGACCCAGAGTCAGGACCCGAGCGAGTTCACCCTGGCCCCCATCGGCGCGATGAGCAACCTGCTGAAGAAGACCGGCTGGAGCAAGGATGAGATCGATCTGTTCGAGATCAACGAAGCCTTCGCCATGGTGACCATGCTCGCCATGCGCGAGCACGGCCTGGATCATGCCAAGGTCAACGTCTTCGGCGGCGCCTGCGCCCAGGGCCACCCGGTGGGCTCCACCGGCTCGCGGATCATCCTCACCCTGATCAACGCCCTGCAGAAGAAAGGCGGCAAACGCGGTATCGCCTCGCTGTGCATCGGCGGCGGCGAAGCCACTGCAGTAGCCATCGAACTGCTGTAAGCCCATCCGTTACGAAAGAGCCCCGCAGTCGCGGGGCTCTTTCTTTAGCGCATCTCGGTCAGCGCCAGTTTCACACCGATCCCCACCAGCACTGCCCCCATCAGCCGGTCGAACCAGTGCCCCATGCGGGCGAAGCCGGCGCGCACACGTTGCTGGCTGAACAGCCAGGCCACCAGGCAGAACCAGAACGCGGTGGCCAGTGCCAGATACAGGCCATAACCGGCCTGCACCGCCACCGGCGTATGCGGGTTGATCACCACGGTAAACAGCGACAGGAAGAACAGCGTCGCCTTGGGGTTCAGGCCATTGGTGATGAATCCCGTAACGAAGGCGCCGCGGCCACTGCGCTCGCCTGCAACCAGACTCGGCTCGGCGCTGGCCGGATCGGCCGGACGCGCACGCAGCGCCTTGAAGCCGACGTAGAGCAGATAAGCGGCCGCCAGCCATTTCAATGCATTGAACAGGACGATCGACTGCGACACGATCAGGCCGATACCGAGCAGTGAATAGGTGACGTGCACCAGAATACCGGTACCCACCCCCAGAGCCGAGAACAAGCCGGCGCGGCGACCGTAGCCGACGCTCTCACGCACGACGATGGCGAAATCCGGCCCGGGGCTGGCCACTGCCAGCAGGTGAATCAGGGCAACGGTGAGAAATTCACTCCAGTACATGGCGGCTCCGCATCGACGATGAAGGTCTGGTAGGCTCGCCAATCTACTCCTGCGACCCTCCTGCGAAAAGGTACAGCTGATGAGCAACAGCCCACGCGCCGTCTTCCTCGACCACGCCTCCCTCGACCTTGGCGACCTCGACATGCAACCGCTGCATCAGGCGTTCGCCGAGCTGACCCTGCACGCCCACACGCGTCCGGATCAGGTCGCCGAACGCCTGCAAGGCGCGCAGGTCGCCATCAGCAACAAGGTGGCGCTGGACGCTGCCACCTTCGCCGCCTGCCCCGAACTGAAGCTGGTGCTGGTGGCTGCCACCGGCACCAATAATGTCGACTTGAAAGCGGCCAGCGCCCATGGCGTGACCGTCTGCAATTGTCAGGGCTACGGTACACCATCGGTGGCGCAGCACACCCTGATGCTGCTGCTGGCCCTGGCCACGCGCCTGCCGGATTACCAGCGCGATATCGCCGCCGGTCGTTGGCAGCAGGCCAGCCAGTTCTGCCTGCTCGATCACCCCATCGTCGAGCTCGAGGGCAAGACCCTGGGCATGCTCGGTCATGGCGAACTGGGCGGCGCCGTCGCCCGCTTGGCCGAAGCCTTCGGCATGCGTGTACTGCTCGGCCAGTTGCCCGGTCGCCCGGCGCGCGCCGATCGCCTGCCACTGCACGAACTGCTGCCGCAGGTCGATGCCCTGACCCTGCACTGCCCGCTCAACGAGCAGACGCGCAATCTGATCGGCGCGCAGGAGCTGGCGCTGATGAAACCACGCGCGTTCCTGATCAACACCGCTCGTGGCGGCCTGGTCGACGAACAGGCGCTGGCCGATACGCTGCGCCGCGGCCACCTGGGCGGCGCAGCCACTGACGTACTGCTGCAGGAGCCACCGAAGGACGGCAATCCGCTACTGGCTGCCGACATCCCGCGCCTGATCATCACCCCGCACAGTGCGTGGGGCAGCCAGGAAGCGCGCCAGCGCATCGTTGGCCAGATGGTCGAGAACGCAGCCGGCTTCTTCGCCGGTGCACCGCTGCGAGTGGTCGGGTAAGCTGCGCAGCTTTTTAGGGAGCGACGGGCCAGCGTTGCGCTTAGCGGCAATGCTCCGGTTTCGCGCTCCCCGGGCCTTTATTTCCGCATCACAGATTTCAGGAAGCACCATGGATTCGCGAAGCGAAGTTCTCCTGCGTCAGGCCGAGCTGTTCGAAGGCGAGCTGTTGTTGGCAGGCCTGCCGGCCGACGACCTGCTCGGCGCACTGCCGCAGGCGCACGGCTGGACCTGGCATGCAGGTGATCAGGCGCAGCTCGCCGCGCGCTTTGCCGGCCGCAGTCAGTTCGACACGCAAATGCCCGAAGGTGACTACCGCGCCGCCGTGCTGTTCCTGCCCAAGTCACGCGAGCTGACCGACTACCTGCTGCAAGCCCTGGCTTCGCGCCTGGCCGGCAAGCCTCTGTACCTGGTCGGAGAAAAACGTGGTGGCATCGAGCGCGCCTCGAAGCAATTGGCCGCCTATGGCAAACCGCGCAAACTCGACAGCGCACGGCACTGCCAGCTCTGGTGCGTCGAGGTAGAGCAGGCGCCGCAGGCTCCCGACCTGCATGCCCTCGCGCAAAGCTACTCACTGCAACTGGCCGATGGCGCACTGGAGATCGTCACCCTGCCTGGCGTGTTCGCCCACGGCCGACTCGATCGCGGTAGCGCACTGCTGCTGGAACACCTGGACGGCCTGCCGGCCGGCCACCTGCTGGACTTCGGTTGCGGTGCCGGCGTGCTCGGCGTCGCCCTCAAACGGCGTTACCCGGCCAGCGAGCTGAGCCTGCTGGACGTCGATGCCTTCGCCCTGGAAAGCAGCCGCCTGACCCTCGCACGCAATGGCCTGTCGGCCAACCTGATCGCCGGCAGCGGGATAGAATCTGCACCTGAAGGATTGAGCGCCATCGTCAGCAACCCGCCATTCCATCAGGGCGTGCACACCGACTATCAGGCCAGCGAGAACCTGCTGGCCCAGGCTGCGCGCCATTTGCTCAAGGGTGGCGAGCTGCGCCTGGTGGCCAACAGTTTTCTCAAGTATCCGCCACTGATCGAGCGCCACCTCGGCCCTTGCCGCACCCTGGCCGACGCCGAGGGCTTTCGCATCTACAGTGCGCGCCGCTGAGTGGGGTTGCCGACAACGCAACGCTTGGGCACAATGGCGCCCGTCCTAGGGGAGTAGTCTCCCGCGAGCGCCCTGCTCGCCCGGCATGCGTCAACACACTTGCTCCGCAGAGCATGGCGCATGCGACCCAAGGCCTTCACAGAGAGGCCTGCGGTTTGACAAGACCTATGACGCGCACAACCTCACCCGGGGCGGGTAGGTCGTTCGTGTCATAAGCCGTGTCACCCGCCCCCGTTAGGAAACCTGATGCTGGAATCGCTGTTCGTCCCCACCCTGATCGTTGCCCTCGCCGAAATCGGCGACAAGACTCAGTTGCTCGCCCTGCTGCTGGCCGCACGTTTTCGCCGGCCTTGGCCGATCATCTGGGGCATGGTCGTCGCCACTCTGGCTAACCATTTCGCCGCAGGCGCCGTCGGTAACTGGGTCGCTGGGCTCTTCTCGCCCGCCACGCTCAGCTGGATCCTGGCCGCCAGTTTCGTCGCCGTGGCAGCCTGGACTCTGGTACCGGACAAACTGGATGAGGATGAAGAGTCCGGCCTGAAAAAATACGGCCCCTTCCTCACCACCCTGATCGCCTTCTTCCTTGCCGAGATGGGCGATAAAACCCAGGTCGCCACCGTCATGCTGGCAGCGCAGTACCCGCATTTCCTCCTCGTGGTGATTGGCACCACACTGGGTATGCTACTGGCCAACGTGCCGGTCGTGCTGGCGGGTAACTTCGCTGCCGAGCGCTTGCCGCTGACCTTGATTCGCCGGCTGGCAGCCTGTGCCTTCGCAGCGTTGGCGGTCTATGCCGGCTACCAGGCGATGAAGCTGAGCGGACTTATCTGACGCATACCTGGCGCCAGCAAACTGGCATTTCGGCCAATTCCAGCCCCCTCCTGCCTGCTGCTAAAGTACGCGCCACACCACGTGGCGCGTAGCGCAGACAGGAGGGTGACATGTCATTGGATGATCGCAAGAAAGTGGTGCACCAGCATATCGACCTGGTCTGGAACAAGGGTCGCCTGGCACTGGCCGAACAACTGCACAGCAGTGATTTTCTCTATAAAAGCTCGTTCATTGGCCGCTCGCTCGACAGCACCGGCTTCTCGCGCATGGTGCAGGACATCCGCCACGCCATGCCGGATTTGCAGGTGCTGGTCGAGGAATGCATCGCCGAAGGCTACAAGGTGATGACCTGGAGCACGCTGATCGGCACCATTCAGAAACCCGCCCTGGGCTACCCGCCCAGTGACAAGGTGCTGAGCATTTCGGCCATGGCCTTCTGGAGGCTGACGCCCGGCAACGAGATCCAGGAAATCTGCACCATGTTCGACATGGAAAGCTTCCGCGCTCAGTTGGGCCTGCAAACCCGCCCACTCGCCGAAACCGCCCTGCCCTGAAAACAACAGCGGCGCGCCCTGATGCTCAGGCCGCGCCGCTTTTCCCTGCCGCGGGACTCAACGCCCGGCCTTGGCCTGCTCGTAAAGTGGCATCACCTTGGGAATCGCCGCCTGCAGCGAAGCGATACGGCTGCTGGACGACGGGTGAGTGCTCATGAATTCGGGCGGCGCGCCGCCACCGGCTGCCTCCATTTTCTGCCACAGGCTGATGGCTGCGTTCGGGTTGTAGCCTGCTCGGGCCGCCAGCTCCAGACCGATCAGGTCGGCCTCGTTCTCGTTACCGCGACTGTTGGGCAGCGTCAGGCTGTACTGCACCACGGTATCGGCCAGCGCCATGCTGCTCTCGCCGAGCCCCAGCAAGGCGCCCGCGCCCTGCCTGGCGACCTGAATTCCGTACGCCTTGGACATCGCCTCACGGCTGTGCTCGCGCAGCGCATGTGCCATCTCGTGGCCCATGATCGCGGCGATCTCGTCATCGGTCAGCTTGAGCTGCTCGATGATGCCGCTGTAGAAAATGATCTTGCCGCCCGGGCCACAGTTGGCATTGAGCTCCGGGCTCTTGATCAGGTTGACTTCCCACTGCCAGTTGGCGGCGTCCGGACGAAACCGCGGCGCCTGCGGAATCAGCCGCCCGGCGACAGTCTGCAAGCGCTTGGCATTGGCGCTGGTCTTGTCCAGAACGCCCTTGCTCGAGGCCTCGCTCAGCGTCTGCTGATAGGACTGTGCATACATCTGATTGACTTCATCGGCTGACAGCATGCTGAACATGTACTGCTTGCGCTCTACGCCAACCGCACCACCGCTGGTGGTGTTGACTGCCTGACAACCGCTTAGCAGCAGCGCCGCCGCTACGCCGCTCAGATAAAGAACCTTGCTCATCGAGCTACCTCCTTGAATCGGACGCACTATGCTAGGCCGCACCCGCAATGCGAGCAACCGCGCCACTTGCGCGATGGCCGCGCGCCATCTTTGCTGAATACAACACCAGCCTGTTGGTTAGCATCATCCCATCAAGCTTGATCTGGCACAGCCGATAGGCTGTGGAAGGTGCGTTCTGCATCCGGGAGCTCCCATGAAGTTCAAATCGATCCAGTTTTCCGTGGCCTTTCTCGCTGGTGCCAGTGTGCTCGCGGTGGTAGCAGCCCTGGTGCTCTACGCCCTGTTCGCCAGCGGACGAACCCAGAACCTGGTTCAGCAACGCACCCAAACGCTGCTGGAGCAGATCATCGAACAGCGTTTGTACGCGCTGGCGCAAGCACAGGTCAGCGAAATTCAACGTGAACTGGAAGCCCCTCTGCAGATAACCGCCGACCTGGCTCGGGTCAACGCCATGCTTGGCGTGACCGACGATAACGGCAGCCCTTCGCTCAGTATCAGCCGCGAGGAGCTGGCCAACCTGGTGCGTGAAACCACGGCGCAGAATCCGAAACTGCTTGGCAGCTATCTGGGTTGGGAGCCGAACGCCTTCGACGCCAGCGACGACATCTACGCCGGCAGCAAGGAAAACGGTTACGACGGCACCGGACGCTTCCTGCCGTGGTGGTATCGCAATGCCGATGGCAGCCTGGGCATAGACGCCATCGGCTCGACCGAAAGCGAGGAACTGCTGCCAACCGGCGTACGCGCGGGTGAGTACTACCTGTGCCCCAAGGAGCGCAAACGCCCCTGCGTGATCGACCCGGCGCCCTACGATGTCGGCGGCAAGATGACCATGCTCGCCTCTTTCACATCACCCATTCTGGTCAACGGGGAATTCCGCGGTATCGCTGGCGCAGATCTGGCGGTCAATTTCATCCAGGATCTGTTGGTCAAGGCCGACGCTCAGCTCTACGACGGCGCCGGTGAGATGGCACTGATCGCCAGCAATGGTCGCCTGGTCGCCGCCACCAAGGCCCCGGACAAACTCGGCGAGCCCGCCACCGTGCTGCTCGACGCCAACGAGGTGAGCAACCTCGGCAAGTTGCAGCCGGGCCAACCTCTCTACTCCATTGATGCCCAGGAGGATCCGGAACACAGTCATATCGAGCTGTTTCTCAGCTTCAACATCGGCCAGAGCGATACGCGCTGGGTGCTGATGCTGGTACTGCCGCAGAAGGCAGTGCTGGCGGACCTGTACCAATTGCAGGCTGATATGGCCGCGCAGCGCGATGGCGACACCCTGGGCATGACCCTGGTCGGCCTGCTGATCGCCGGCCTGGGCCTGCTGGTGATCTGGTTCGTAGGTTATGGCATCGCCCGCCCGCTGCGGCAGATGGTCGGCATGCTCGACGATATCGCCAAGGGCGACGGCGATCTCACCGTACGCCTGCAGGTCGATCGCAAGGACGAACTGGGACAGATCGCGGCGGGCTTCAACGCCTTCCTGGCCAAACTGCAAAGCATGATCGCGTCCGTGGTGACCTCGGTGCAGCAGGTCAGTGATTCCTCCGAACACACCGCCGACATAGCCATCCGCACCAACCAGGGCGTGCAAAAGCAACTGGCGGAGATCGAACTGGTGGCCACCGCAGTGCATGAGATGACCGCCACCGCCCAGGACGTTGCACGCAACGCCACCCATGCCGCCGAAGCGGCCAACCACGCCGACCGCGCAGCCAACCAGGGCAAACAGGTGGTTCAGGAAACCTCGGCGGCCATCGCCGTACTCGCCAGCGAGATCGGTCGCGCCGTGGGCGTGGTGCAGAACCTGGCCAAGGACAGCGAGAACATCAACGCCATCCTCGTCGCCATTCGTGGCATCGCCGAGCAGACCAACCTGCTGGCGCTCAACGCGGCCATCGAGGCCGCACGCGCTGGCGAGCAGGGCCGCGGTTTTGCCGTGGTCGCCGATGAGGTGCGCAATCTGGCGCAGAAGACCCAGCAGGCCACCGAAGAGATCCAGAGCATGATCGCGCAGCTGCAGCAGGGCACCCGCGAAGTGGTCAAGGTGATGGAACAGAGCCAGAGCAAGACCGACGACAGCGTGGAACATGCCAACCAGGCCGCGCAATCGCTGGAGTCGATCACTCAGGCGGTGTCGGTGATCAACGACATGAACACGCAGATCGCCAGCGCTGCCGAGGAGCAAAGCGCGGTGGCCGAAGACATCAACCGCAACGTCACCAACATCGGCCAGGTCGCCAACGAGGTGGCAGGCGGCGCCGACGAAGCCAGCCAGGCCAGCGCCCAGCTGACCAAACTGGCCGAACAGCAGCGGCGCCTGATCAACCAATTCAAGGTGTAAGCGGCAGCGCAACGCCGCCAGGCGGAACTCAAGCCGGAGTCAGGCACTCCGGCGCGTCCAGCTTCGGATCGTTGACCAACGTTGCCAGCGCCCGCTCGCGCAACGCTGTCTGCGGTTTGGCCAGCAGCGCCGCCAACTGCTCGGGCGGCGTAGCGTTGCTCAGCCACAGGGCCTGCTCATGCTCGCCGAGAATCAATGGCCGGCGCAGTGTCGCAGCTTCCTGAGTGATCAACGCCACGCTCAGGTATTCATGCCCGCCGACCGGATATAGCTCCCACAACGCTGCGAAATACATCAGCGAATCGCCATTGGTCATCCAGTACGGTCGCTTGCGTGTCGCACCGCGCCACTCATAGAAACCGTTGGCCGGCAGCAGGCCGCGACGCAGACGAAAGGGCTCGCGAAACATCGGTTGCTCGGCAAGGGTTTCGGCGCGTGCATGGGCTGGCGTCTTGGACAAGTCCTTGAGCCAGGCCGGCGTCAATCCCCAGCGCGCTGTTGCCGCCTGCGGCCCGCTCTCGCCGGCGCGCAGCAGCAACACCTGGCCATTGGGCGCCAGGTTCCAGTGCGGCTTCTGATCAGCAGGGAAACCGGGCAGCGCCACAAAAGCGGGCGACCAGCGAAACAGGGCGTAACGTCCACACATGAAACGACTCGACAGACAGGGGGCGCGTCAACAGAGCAACACACCCTGGAAAGACTCTGGCTCATCGCCAGGCACAGGTTGCGCGGCATTGTACTCAGCGATCAGCGTTCGCGCCCGTTCCGCCTCGGAGTCGGCGACAACCATGCCGAGCAGGCCGCATGCCGGCAACTCCCCCACCGCACCAACCAGATGCTGCCCCAGCAGGTGCGCCTCGATACCTTCGCTGGCCAGCATGTCCACCAGCATCTGCCCTTCCAGCAGATTTTCCGGCTCGTAGATTCGTTGCATCAGTCGTTCTCCGCGCGCACATCCAGCTGCCATTCGACCCCGTCGGTTCGTAGCTCGAACTGAATCGGCCGACAGCACACCGGGCAGTCTTCGATATAGGACTGATCACCACCCGACAGATCGAGCAACGCCTCGGCCGGCTCGCCGCAATAAGGGCAGTCATACACCTCGCTTTCCAACACCTTATGGCCTCCTTGAGCGTTGATGCAGTGACGGCAAAAGACACTGTCTTGATCAGCATAGCCAGCGTTTTTTGATTCACGTCACAACACAGCAGAAACGCTTTACAGCAACTATACCAATGCAGCTAAAAGTACAAACAACTTATACAGAAATGCAATCATAACAATAGCAATTAGCGCCGTTCATCGCCTGCGCTTGCATGCTATTTGTCATTCACTAATTTTCTGTTTGCTCAGTCATTTAACATCCATTGAGGGAACTTAAATGTCTATGTCCGCAGAAAACGCAACTGAACCACTGGCCTGCGATTGCGTCGTTTCCGCAAAGCCGCGCCCTGACGGCTCCGTTCTTGTTTCGGTAAAACAAGGCGATCGTAAAATCAGGCGGGTTGTCGACCATACCTGTGTAACGCAGGAAGTTATTCGCGCAATAAAATTTGAACTTTCGGAAAAGGCGAACGATGGTGAGATAATCAAGGTTGTACAAAACTATGGCCCTACGAATTTGCCAACCTTTGCCAATCAGCCTATCTACCGAACCCGTTATGCGAGAATGTGGGAAACGCGCAAGCTGAAAAACTACTGACTTGCTGAGCTGATAGCGCAACACAGCGCTATCCGTCCCAGCTTTCAAGAAACTTGAAAGCTGGGAGCCTCTCCGCCCATGCCGTAGATGCTCATCACCCAGACCTGACTCGGTGCTGCAAGCCCGTAGTCTCTGCCCCTGGCTCTTCCAAGACTCGCGCTCCCGCTACCCTCCGAAAACCCGAGCCTGCCACTTCACGGATTGGCTGTGACTTGGCGCTATAATCGCCGGTCTACTGCTCACCCTGTTCAAGCAGAAACCTTTTCCACCTTAGCCGTCACAAGAGAGCATGATGGGCGCATTCGATGCCATCCGACCCTATGCCGATACAGAAGTGCGCCCCGTACTGGAGCGCCTGCTCGCCGATCCGGCGTTTCTCGGTACCCTCACCCGTTTTCGCTTCCCGCGACTGGCCGGGCCATTCGGCTGGCTGCTCAAGCCGCTGATCGCTGCACGCCTGCGCGGTGAGTTTGCCAGCATCGACTCGGTGGCCGGCCTGCAGGAAAAGATCGAGCCATACATCGATCGCACCATCGAACACGCCAGCGACGGCATCAGCTACTCCGGCCTGGAGCACCTGCAGCCAGGCAAACCCTATCTGTATCTGGCCAATCACCGCGACATCGTCATGGACCCGGCCTTCGTCAACTACGCCGTCTACCATGCCGGCCTGCAGACGCCGCGTATCGCCATTGGCGATAACCTGCTGCAACGCCCCTTCGTCAGCGATCTGATGCGCCTGAACAAGAGCTTCATCGTGCATCGCTCGATCAGCGGCCGACGCGAGAAGCTGGCGGCTTATCAGTTGCTCTCCGCCTATATCAATCACTCGATCCGCGAAGACGGCGAATCGATTTGGATCGCCCAGGCCGAAGGCCGGGCCAAGGA
Source organism: Pseudomonas sp. UBA6323 (assembly GCF_002439135.1). NCBI lineage: Bacteria > Pseudomonadati > Pseudomonadota > Gammaproteobacteria > Pseudomonadales > Pseudomonadaceae > Pseudomonas > Pseudomonas sp. UBA6323. Next base: position 19,466 of record NZ_DJSX01000065.1, read on the forward strand.
CGGTGATGACCGCACCGATTCTGCCATCCTCAAGATGTTCCACATGAGTCGCAAGGACGAGCCGTTCGCCGAAGTGATCGACTCGCTGAACCTGATTCCCGTGTCGATCAGCTACGAATACGACCCCTGCGACCTGGCCAAGGCCCGCGAGCTGAGCGTACGCGCCGCCACCGGTGGCTACACCAAGGCGCCAGGCGAGGACGACGCCAGCATCGCCCTGGGTATCACCGGCTACAAGGGCCGTGTGCACCTGCACTTCGGCCCGCCGGTAGCTGGCCTGGAGGACACCAAGCAGCTGGCGCAGGCGCTGGACCGCCGCATTCTCGGCCAATACCGTCTGTTCCCGGTGCACTACCTGGCCTACGCCATGTGGGAAGGTCGCGAGGCAGAGCTGAACGTGCCGGCGGCAAGCGAGTTGTTCCCGGCCGCAGAACTGGCCAAGGCCGAAGCCGAGTGGCAGAAGCGCCTGGCCGCCTGCAGCGCCGAAGAAAAGCCGTTCCTGATCCTGCAGTACGCCAACCCGGTACGAAACCAGTATCGAATCAAGGCTGGCCTGCCGCTGTAAGTGCACCGATATAAGCGAAAACGGCAGCCCAATGGCTGCCGTTTTCGTTTATCGCTCAGGGATCAGAGACGCGTGCTGAACCAGGACAACAGCAGAGCCGCTCCCAGGCAGACGGCACCGAAACGATAGAAAAATCCGTTGATGCGCAGGGGGCGCTCATCCTGCACTTCGCTTTCCTCCAGTTCGCCTTGGGCCAGCACGCGTGCCATGCCGCGCTGCTCACGCAGGCGGGTCATCAGGCACAGCCAGCCACCGGCCACGGCAAAAAACAATGCCAGCGAATTCACCGCCCCGGCCGGATGAGCGATAAACAGCGACCACAACACCTGCAGCGACATGCAACACCTCAAGAACAGCATGGTGCAGTGAACACGCCGCCGCACCAAAATGGGATATCAGCTGAAAACAACACTGCTTCAGCCCCGAAAAAGTCGCCGCGCAGTGTACTGAAGTCCCCCTTTTATGAAGTTCGTTTCCGACGAACGCAGCCCGCTATCCCGAAATCGTCTGAAAACTGTCATATGCCTGGCCTAGGGTTTGTATCTCCCAGAGTGACCAAACAGTCACGACTGTGCTGGAGCTAAACCTCAATGTCCGTGGAGGACCCGTCATGCTCAATTCACAACCGCTGGATCGCGATTATCTGATCGACTCGCTGGATGAAGTGGACGCCGTGGTCGACGAACTCTCTTTCAACGTGCAGGACCAGCACTGGCTGGTGTACTGCGCCCTCGGCGGCCATGAACATTACGACCTGCCGGACATCGACAACCGCACCGGTATGAGCCTGCCGGAGTTGTATGCCGAGGCGGCGTGAAAACCCGAGACAAATGAAAACGCCCCGCAATGCGGGGCGTTTTTCGTAACGACGCAGCGTACTACTGCAGCAGGACCTGGCCAATGGTCGGGTCCTTGAAGGCGCGGGTCAGCGCATCGCTGAGCACATCACCTACCAGCTTGCTGTTGGTCTGCTGGTTCGGCGCGCTACCAAAACGCTGGTTCAGCGAAGCACCGTAACGGCCGGTGTAACGGCGGCTGCCGCCTTGTACGTCAGCGCGGATCGAAGCGGTGATATCCGCCTCTGTGACATACATGCCCTCTTTCGGCGACTGGTACTTCAGTTCCGCCAGGGTAATGGTCAGTTGCGGCGCGTTATAGGCGTTGGGCGACGGGGTGAAGCCCAGCAGACGCACGGCCGCCTCGGCCTCGGCCTGCAGCTTGGGCAGCACGGCATCACCGCTGACGCTGATCGAGCTGGTTTCCGGGTACAGGCCACCGCGGGTGCCAAGCACTGGCGACGGACGACCGTCGACCACGCGCACCACCACTGGCTGCCCTTGCCCCACCGGAGTCAGCGAGCTGGTCAGCTTGGGTTGCGGGGTGAGTTGCTGAGGGCTGAGGGCGCAACCGGCCAGCGTCAGGCTGGTGGCAGCGAGCAAGGCGATCAACGCACGGTGCAGCATGCTCATCTCTCCGAGTGAGGTAAAAGTGGCCGGCAGTATACCCAGCGCGGCCTGGGGCCGACAGTAGTGCAGGATAAGACTGCCAGCGGGCCATCGCGGTTCCTGTCATCAGCCTGTCACCGCCTCCTGGCATAAAGCAGATGTCACCACGCTGGAGCCTTCGCCATGTTGTTGCGCCGCCTGTTCAACCGCTCCCGTCCGGTGCGCCACTTTGCCCTGATCGACGCTCAGGGGCTTTGCCGTGCCCTGCGCCAAATGCACGAGCATCCGGGCCAGGCAGGCTGGGTCGAAGTGCATGAACCGAGTATCACCTGGCTAGGCGCTCCCCTGCCTGGCAGCGCCCGCATCACGCCGGTCGTCACGCACGCACGCGCCGCTCGCCCGTTGGCAGCCTGACCGGCGGAAGAATAAAAGTCACGCAGGGGCAACCAATTTCCCCTCATTCACCGTTATAATCGCGCCCCGATTATAAGGACGTCTCCTGATCGGGCCGCACGACCTCGCCGATGCAACGTCATCGCCCCGCCCCAGAGAGTCGCCCACTTCGAGCTGCCAAGTCAGGCCAGCCGCTTTTTAGCCCATATGCAGAGCCAATGGCAGCCATGCATCGCATGTTTGCACGGGCAAAAAGCGCGCCGAGGCAGTCGAGCTTTTGAGGTTCACCGCTCCAAAAGAGCGTGAAAAAACGGTTTTTACAAACTTCACAAGAGTGTGGCGAACAGATGAACAGTTTTGCGTCCGCAAATCCCAGCCTTGACCCTCCCCGCCGAACGACAGGGCATCACGCCTGAGTCTGCCGGTCTAGCCCTTAAAGGCCGAACGGCCGTCCATCTGGTGCAGTTTTTCTTGGAGAGAGGTTAATGGCGCATAACGATTACCAAAGCGTAGATGTGGTGCTGGTTGGCGCTGGCATCATGAGCGCGACCCTGGGCGTGCTGCTCAAGGAACTCAACCCCGGCATCACCCTGGAAGTGGTGGAGCTGCGCGAGTCCGGCGCGGTGGAAAGCTCCAACCCCTGGAACAACGCCGGCACGGGGCACGCCGCACTGTGCGAGCTGAACTACACCCCGGAAGGCGCAGATGGCAGCATCGACATCAAGAAGTCGGTGAACATCAATGCCCAGTTCGAAGAGACCAAGCAGTTCTGGGCCTACCTGATCGAGAAGGGTGCGATCAACGCGCCGAAGACCTTCATCAATCCGGTTCCGCACATGAGTTTCGTACGCGGCAACAGCGGTATCGCCTTCCTCAAGAAGCGGTTCGAGGCACTGCGTCAGCATCACGCCTTCACCGAAATGGAATTCACCGAGGATCGCGCCACCATCGCCGAATGGGCACCTCTGCTGATCCCGGGCCGTGACACCAGCGAGCCGCTGGCGATGACCCGCGTACAGGCCGGTACCGACGTCAACTTCGGCGCGGTCACCGAGCAGATGCTCGCCTACCTGACCAAGCAGCCGAGCGCCACGGTCACCTGCAACCAGAAGGTCACCGACCTCAGGCGCGACGGCGAAGGCTGGCTGGTGGACATCAAGGACACCCGCTCCGGCGCCACGCGCAAGCTCAAGAGCAAGTTCGTCTTCCTCGGTGCCGGCGGCGGCGCACTGCCGTTGCTGCAACTGTCGGGCATCCCAGAGGGCAAAGGCTTCGGCGGCTTCCCGGTCAGTGGCCAGTGGCTGCGTTGCGACAACCCGGAAATCGTCAAGCAGCACCAGGCCAAGGTCTACAGCCAGGCCGCCGTGGGCTCGCCACCCATGTCGGTACCGCACCTCGACACTCGCGTGGTGGACGGCAAGAAGTCCCTGCTGTTCGGCCCTTACGCCGGCTTCACCACCAAGTTCCTCAAGCACGGCTCGTTCCTCGACCTACCGCTGTCGGTACGCCCCAACAACCTCGGCCCGATGCTGGCGGTGGCGCGCGACAACATGGACCTGACCCGCTACCTGATCAAGGAAGTGATGCAGTCCGAGGAACAGCGCCTGAACACCCTGCGCGGCTTCTATCCGGAGGCCAAGGCCGAAGACTGGCGCCTGGAAGTGGCTGGCCAGCGCGTGCAGATCATCAAGAAGGACGCCAAGAACGGCGGCATCCTGCAGTTCGGTACCGAACTGGTGGCGGCTGCGGACGGCACCATCGCCGCCCTGCTCGGCGCCTCGCCGGGCGCCTCGGTGACCGTGTCGATCATGCTCGACCTGATTCGCCGCTGCTTCCCCGAGCAGGCCAAGAGCGAAGGCTGGCGCACCAAGCTGGACGAGATCTTCCCAGCCATGGCCGATGTCCTGTCCAAGGATGCCGAGCGCTACCATGAAGTGCAGACGCAATCGAACAAGCGCCTGCAACTGGATATACCTAGCTGATCAGCGGGTATGAAGAAACCGCCCCTCGGGGCGGTTTTTTTATGCGGCATCGCTGCCGGACTCAGTCGGTGCAGATGGCGCCTTAATGCGGGGGAACATTAATGCTGTGGGAGCGGACTTGTCCGCGATTTTCTCTGCTGATCCTATTCGCGGGCAAGTCCGCTCCCACAATCCCTGCTCCCTTCGCTCTACTGGCCCCAGGGCAGGATCGGAATGGCCGTCACCGCGTTCTGCGGGCTGCCTTCGATCACCCGGTCGCTGTAGACCAGATACACCAGCGTATTGCGCTTGGTGTCGAAGAAGCGCACCACCTGCATGGTCTTGAACACCAGCGAGGTGCGCTCCTTGAACACTTCCTCGCCATCCTTGAGCTTGCCCTTGAATTCAATGGGCCCGACCTGGCGGCAGGCGATGGACGCTTCGGCGCGATCCTCGGCCAGTCCAAGACCACCTTTCACACCACCGGTCTTGGCGCGCGACAGGTAGCAGGTCACGCCCGCCACCTTGGGATCATCGAAGGCCTCGACGACGATCTTGTCGTTCGGACCGACCCACTTGAACACCGTGGACACTTCGCCGATGGTCTCGGCCAGAGCCAGGCCGGGCAACATCAGCAGGCCCAGTACACATCCCTTGAACAGGCGCATCGCACTCTCCTTTCTTCAAACCAGAATCAGGTTATCCCGATGCACCAGCTCTGGTTCATCCACGTATCCCAGCAGCCCCTCAATGGCATCGGAAGGCTTGCCGATAATCTTCTGCGCTTCCAGCGCGCTGTAGTTGACCAGGCCACGCGCCACTTCGCGGCCGTCCGGGGCAACGCAAACCACCATTTCGCCACGGCGGAAACTGCCCTGCACCGCCTTCACGCCCACTGGTAGCAGGCTCTTGCGGTCCTGGCTCAGCGCCTTCACCGCACCGGCGTCGAGCACCAGGGTGCCGCGGGTCTGCAGGTGGCCGGCCAGCCATTGCTTGCGCGCCGCCAGCAGGCCACGCTCGGGAGCCAGCATCGTGCCCAGGCGTTCGCCGGCCTTGAGCCGCGCCAGCACCTGCTCGATGGCACCGCCAACGATGACGGTGTGCGCGCCGGAACGTGCCGCCAGGCGCGAAGCGCGTAGCTTGGTCTGCATGCCGCCACGGCCCAACGCACCACCCACGCCGCCGGCCACGGCATCCAGTGCTGGGTCGTCGGCGCGGGCTTCGAAAATCAGCTCGGCATCGGGGTTGTGTCGCGGGTCGGCGGTGTACATGCCGTCGCGATCGGTGAGGATCACCAGCAAGTCGGCCTCCACCAGATTGGCCACCAGCGCGGCCAGAGTGTCGTTGTCGCCGAAGCGGATCTCATCGGTAACCACGGTATCGTTCTCGTTGATCACCGGCACCACGTCGAGGTCGACCAGGGTGCGCAGGGTGCTGCGCGCATTGAGGTAGCGCTTGCGGTCGGAGAGATCGTCGTGGGTCAGGAGGATCTGCGCGGTGCGCCGGCCGTGCTCGGCAAAACTCGACTCCCAGGCCTGAACCAGCACCATCTGGCCAATGGCCGCGGCCGCCTGCAATTCGTGCATCGCGCTAGGTCGACTGGTCCAGCCCAGGCGGCTCATGCCAGCCGCCACGGCGCCGGAGGACACCAGCACCAGCTCGACACCCTGCTCACGCAGCGCCACCATCTGCTTGACCCACACCGCCATGGCCGCACGATCCAGGCCACGCCCGTCGGCGGTCAGCAGCGCACTGCCGATCTTCACCACCCAGCGCCGTGCGCCGGTCACCTTGTCACGCATGATCTTCCAACCTTAGCCAGAAAACGATGGGTTCCGCCCCACCTACAAAAACGCCGCAATTAAGCGGCGTTGGAAATTTGCTTAATCCCGGACGTAAATGATTTCCGGGCCGTCGTCGTCTTCTTCATCGAAGAAGTCGTCGTCTTCGTCGATATCGTCGACGCTACGCACACCGGATTTACGCAGCGCACGCTGGTCATCCAGCGCCTGCAGACGGGCACGCGCCTCGTCCTCGATGCGTTGATCCAGCTCGGCCAGCTCCTCGGCGAACACCGGATCTTCGGCGATACGCTCGGCTCGCACCTCCAGGTAATGCATGATGTCGCGAGTGATGCGCTCGGTGCCGTCACGGCTGATGGCCGCCACCACGTAAACCGGCCCCTGCCAATTCAGGCGGGCGACGATATCGGCCTTGCGCGCCTCGCGCTCGTCCTCGGGAATCTGGTCCATCTTGTTCAGCACCAGCCAGCGGTCACGCTCGGCCAGCGCCGGACTGAAGCGGCCCAGTTCATCGATGATCACCTGAGCCGCCTCGGCCGGATCGCTCTCGTCCAGCGGCGCCATGTCCACCAAATGCAGCAGCAGGCGGGTGCGCGCCAGGTGCTTGAGGAAGCGGATGCCCAGGCCGGCGCCGTCCGAAGCGCCTTCGATCAGCCCCGGGATGTCGGCGACGACGAAGCTCTTGAAGCGGTCGACGCTGACCACACCCAGGTTCGGCACCAGGGTGGTGAAGGGATAATCGGCGACCTTCGGCTTGGCCGCAGACACCGCGCGGATGAAGGTGCTCTTGCCGGCATTGGGCAGGCCCAGCAGGCCGACATCGGCCAGCACCTTCAGCTCGAGCTTGAGATCACGCGAATCGCCCGGCTTGCCTGGCGTAGTCTGGCGCGGCGCGCGGTTGGTACTGGACTTGAAGCGGGTGTTGCCCAGCCCGTGCCAGCCGCCCTGGGCGACCATCAGGCGCTGGCCGGCCTTGACCAGGTCACCAATCACTTCCTGGGTGGCCACGTCGATCACCGTGGTACCGACCGGCACCGGCAGGATCAGGTCTTCACCCTTGGCGCCGGTGCAGTCGGTGCTGCCGCCCTTCTCGCCATTCTGCGCGTGGAATTTGCGGGTGTAGCGGTAATCGATCAGGGTATTGAGGTTCTCGTCGGCCTCAAGGAACACCGAGCCACCGTCGCCACCGTCGCCACCGTTGGGGCCACCCTTCTCGATGAACTTCTCGCGACGGAAGCTCATCATGCCGTTACCGCCGTCACCGGCTTTTACAAAAATCGAAACTTCGTCGACAAATTTCATGGATATGCCTCCCGCCTCATCTGCGGGCTAGGGGAACGCTTGCCGGATCATCCAGAACTAGCGGATCTGGCAAGCGAACCAAAGATACACAAACAAAAAAGCCCCGTCCTACGGACAGGGCTTTTCCAGCGCGTAGACGATTAGGCCTGAACGACGCTCACGTAGCGACGGCCGAAAGCGCCCTTCACTTCGAACTTGACCACGCCTTCGATCTTGGCGAACAGGGTGTGGTCTTTGCCGATGCCCACGCCGAAGCCCGGGTGGAACTCGGTGCCGCGCTGACGAACGATGATGTTGCCGGCCTTGATGACCTGACCACCGTACATTTTCACGCCAAGGCGTTTACTTTCGGAATCGCGGCCGTTACGGGTAGAACCGCCAGCTTTTTTGTGTGCCATGAGTCAATACTCCTATAAAGGATCGGGGCCGACGAATCAGGCCTGGATACCGGTGATTTTGATCTCAGTGAACCACTGACGGTGGCCCTGACGCTTCATGTGGTGCTTACGACGGCGGAACTTGATGATGCGCACTTTGTCGTGACGGCCTTGCGAAACGACTTCGGCAACCACTTTAGCCCCGTCTACGACCGGAGCGCCGATCTGAACGTCGTCGCCATTGCCGATCAGCAGAACGCGATCGAAAGTCACGGCTTCGCCGGTAGCGACTTCGAGCTTCTCGATCTTGAGGAATTCGCCTTCGGTGACTTTGTATTGCTTGCCACCAGTAACAATTACTGCGTACATGGTAAATCTCCGTTAATCCTGCTCACCCAGCGCTTTAGAAAAGGCGTTATTGGCTGGCATGGCTGCTTGGGGCCGGAAGTGACACCCTTGCAATTGCGTAAGGCAGGGAAATGCCCAGGGGGAAGTTCAGGGTGCGCGATTGTACGCAAGCGCCGAACGCTACGCAAGGGGCGCCCGTGCTTGCCTTGACAGCCCCTACCCTGCCACCTAGCATGCCGCGCAACCTCAGAGGAGCACTAGTCGCCGATGCAACCCCAGGCTTTCTACCGCGTGGTAGCGGACGATTTCACCGCCGTCGATGGCATCATTCGCCAACAGGTGGTTTCCCGCGTGCCGCTGGTGGAAAAGATCGGTGACTATATCATTTCCGCTGGCGGCAAGCGCCTGCGTCCACTGCTGGTACTGCTCAGCGGCCGCGCTCTGGGTTACCAGGCCGACGACCTGCGCCTGCTGGCCGCCACCATCGAATTCCTGCACACCGCCACCCTGCTGCATGACGACGTTGTCGACATGTCCGACATGCGCCGTGGCCGCAGCACCGCCAATGCCCAATGGGGCAACGCACCAAGCGTGCTGGTGGGCGACTTCCTTTATTCACGCTCGTTCGAAATGATGGTCGAGCTCGGCTCCATGCCGGTGATGAAGATTCTCTCCCACGCCACCCGCGTGATCGCCGAAGGTGAAGTGCTGCAGCTGTCCAAGGTGCGCGATGCCAGCACCACGGAAGAAACCTATATGGAGGTCATCCGCGGCAAGACCGCGATGCTGTTCGAGGCCTCTACTCATGCAGCAGCAGCCCTGGCCGGCGCCGACGAAGCGCAGCGCGAGGCCCTGCGCACCTTCGGCGACCATCTGGGCATCGCCTTCCAGTTGGTCGACGATCTGCTCGACTACAAGGGCGACGCTGCCAGCCTGGGCAAGAACGTCGGCGACGACCTCGCCGAGGGCAAGCCCACCCTGCCGCTGATCTTCACCATGCGTGAAGGCACCGAGGAGCAGGCTGCTCTGGTGCGCCGTGCCATTCAGAAAGGCGGTATCGAAGATCTGGAAAGCATCCGTGCCGCGGTCGATGCAGCCGGCGCTCTGGACTACACCGCACAACTCGCACGCGACTATGCCGAACGCGCCATCGCCTGCCTGGACGTGCTGCCCGCCGGCGAGTACCGCGACGCGCTGATCGAGCTGAGCCGCTTCGCTGTCGCCCGTACACACTAAGAAGTAGCCCGGATGCAATCCGGGGCGGGTTGACGGGATATGGCCTTTCCCGGATTGCATCCGGGCTACGAATTCGCGATACACAGCACCGGCTCAAACAAAAACGCCCCGAACCAGTCAGGGCGTTTTGCGTTTAGACGCAGACGATTACAGACGCAGGCCGCCGTCCAGCTCCAGGATGCGACCGGTGTAGTAGTCATTCTCCAGGATGTAGGCCACCGAATGAGCGATCTCGGCCGGCTTGCCCATGCGCTTGAGCGGAATGCCCGAAGTCATCTTTTCCAGTGCCTCCGGCTTCATGCTGGCGGTCATCTCGGTTTCGATGAAGCCTGGCGCCACGCCCGCTACGCGAATGCCGTAACGTGCCAGCTCCTTGGCCCAAACCACGGTATCGGCGGCGACGCCTGCCTTGGCCGCGGAGTAGTTGGCCTGGCCCATGTTGCCGGCACGGGAGATCGAGGAAATGTTGACGATCGCGCCTTCGTTCTTCAGCTCGATCATCTTCGCCGCGACTTCGCGAGTGCAGAGGAACACGCCGGTCAGGTTGACGTCGATCACCGCCTGCCATTGCGCCAGGCTCATCTTGGTCATCTCGCCATCCTTCACGCGGATGGTCAGGCCATCACGGAGGATGCCGGCATTGTTGACCAGGCCGTTGATGGCGCCGAAGCCCTCCGCCACCTGGGCGACCATGTGCGTGACCTGCTCTTCATTGGCCACGTTGCACAGGTAGGCGCGGGCATCGCCACCGGCGGCCTTGCAGGCAGCCACGGCTTCGTCGAGTTTTTCCTGGTTCAGATCGACCAGCGCCAGCCTGGCGCCCTTGGCCGCCAGGTACTCACCCATGGCGCGACCCAGTCCCTGGCAACCGCCAGTGATGATGATGACTTTGTCTTTCAGTTGCATCGCTTTATCCCCTCAAGGTGCAGCATTTACCGACCCCGCTGATGCCCGCAAACCGCTATGCTAGGGCGTCTGTCCGTTTATTAGGAATCTGTTCACGGTCTTGCGAGCTAGAGCGATACAAGGCAAAAACAGGCGAGGAAGCGCAGTTTACGAGTTGTAAATGAGCATTCCGAGCCTGTTTTTAACGCAGTAGCGCCGACGCGCAGCTGACCGTGAACAGGTTCCTTACGGATCTTCTGCGAGGAGTCATAAGGTGAGCGTGAAAGCCGGCAAGCATGCACGAGAATTGCTGCTCAAGGAATACCGTGGCGTGCTCAGCACCCACTCCAAGGCCATGCCGGGTTTCCCGTTCGGATCAGTGGTGCCTTACTGCCTGGACGCCGAGGGCAGGCCGCTGATCCTGATCAGCCGCATCGCCCAGCACACCCATAATCTCGGGCAGGACGCCAAATGCTCGCTGCTGGTCGGCGAGCGTGGCGCAGAAGATGTGCAGGCGGTCGGCCGTCTCACTTTGCTCGCCGAAGCACGACAATTGAGTGACGAAAGCGAAATCGAAGCGGCCGCCCAGCGTTACTACCGCTTTTTTCCCCAGTCACGCGACTACCATCGGGCGCACGACTTCGATTTCTGGCGTCTGGAGCCGGTACGCTGGCGCTTCATCGGTGGCTTCGGCGCCATCCACTGGCTCGATCAGGTGACCCTGGCCAACCCGTTCGCGGCCGATGGCAGCGAAGCGAGCATGGTCGAGCACATGAACGAAGATCACGCCAAGGCCATCGCCCACTATGTCGAACTGGCCGGCCTGCCCAAACATGAGCCGGCACAGATGGCCGCCATCGACCCCGAAGGTTTCCACCTGCGCATCGGCCAGAGCCTGCACTGGCTGGCCTTTCCAACATCCTGCAACAACCCTGGCCAGGTGCGTGAAGCCCTGGTGATGCTGGCTCGCGCCGAGCGCTGGCCGACCGATGGTGCATCTTCAGCTTGAATTAAGCGCAGAACGCCATATTTAAACCGTACGGGAAGCCTGTCTTCCGCCAAGGACATTTCGACTCATGCGCGCGTTTCTGTTTCTCTTCCTGCTGTTCCCGATCATCGAGCTGGCCCTGCTGATCAAGGTCGGCAGCGCCATCGGTGTAGTGCCTACGCTGCTGCTGATCATCGGCACCGCAGTGCTCGGCAGTATCCTGCTGCGCGTCGCCGGCGTCGCCACTGCCTGGCGCGCCCGGGAACGACTCGCGCGCGGTGAGCTGCCCGAGCAGGAAATGCTCGAAGGCCTGCTGATCGCCGTCGGCGGCGGCCTGCTGCTGCTGCCGGGTTTCATCAGTGACATCTTCGGCGTGTTCTGCCTGATTCCCTTCACCCGGCGCCTGCTGGTCGGCAAGATTCGCCGCCGCGCCGAGGAGCAGGCCCTGCGTCAGCGTGCCTTCTTTGACGACCAGGCAGCCCGCTCCGGGCAAACCCGTCCAAATGTTCTCGAAGGCGAGTACGAGCGCCGCGACTGACCTGCCTCACGCCGGGCACCACGCCATGGTGCCCGCCTCCGTCGCCCTGCCGGGCGCATGTAAAAAATTTACGTCAGCCCCCTTGAAATGCTATTGCCCGCCCACATGTAGCAGTCACCGCAAGGTACCTGCCCACTGAGGCAGTCCAACTTTCGCGGTGCGCCCAGCGCGCCGCACCCGGCCTCGCCGGATTTTACAAACCCGCTGACCAATCAAGAGTCGGCAAGTTGGCCATTCAATTGTTAGGAGAGATCGACAATGAAGCTTCGTCCTCTGCATGACCGCGTCGTGATCCGTCGCAGCGAAGAAGAGACCAAAACCGCAGGCGGCATCGTGCTGCCGGGTTCGGCCGCCGAGAAGCCGAACCAGGGTGAAGTCGTTGCCGTCGGTACCGGTAAGGTTCTGGATAACGGCGAAGTCCGTCCGCTGGCCGTCAAGGTCGGTGACAAGGTGGTATTCGGCCCTTACTCCGGCAGCAACACCGTCAAAGTCGACGGCGAAGACCTGCTGGTAATGGGCGAGAACGAAATCCTCGCTGTCGTCGAAGCCTGATTCCACGAATCTCCGTTTAACCTTCAAGAATTTGAGGACTGATCAACATGGCTGCTAAAGAAGTCAAGTTTGGCGATTCCGCTCGCAAGAAAATGCTCGTTGGCGTCAACGTACTGGCCGACGCCGTCAAAGCCACCCTCGGCCCGAAAGGTCGTAACGTGGTTCTGGCCAAATCCTTCGGCGCCCCGACCATCACCAAAGACGGTGTATCGGTTGCCAAGGAAATCGAACTGAAAGACGCCTTCGAAAACATGGGCGCCCAGCTGGTGAAAGACGTTGCCTCCAAGGCCAACGATGCTGCCGGTGACGGCACCACCACCGCTACCGTTCTGGCTCAAGCCATCGTCAACGAAGGCCTGAAGTCCGTCGCTGCCGGCATGAACCCGATGGACCTCAAGCGCGGCATCGACAAGGCCACCACCGCCATCGTTGCTCAGCTCAAAGACCTGGCCAAGCCGTGCGCCGACTCCAAGGCCATCGCTCAGGTAGGCACCATCTCCGCCAACTCCGACAGCTCCATCGGTGACATCATCGCCGAAGCCATGGACAAGGTTGGCAAGGAAGGCGTCATCACCGTTGAAGAAGGCTCGGGCCTGGAAAACGAACTGTCCGTCGTAGAAGGCATGCAGTTCGACCGCGGCTACCTGTCGCCGTACTTCATCAACAAGCCGGACACCATGGTTGCCGAGCTGGAAAGCCCGCTGCTGCTGCTGGTCGACAAGAAAATCAGCAACATCCGCGAACTGCTGCCGGTTCTGGAAGCCGTTGCCAAGGCCGGTCGTCCGCTGCTGATCGTGGCTGAAGACGTCGAAGGCGAAGCCCTGGCTACCCTGGTGGTCAACAACATGCGCGGCATCGTCAAGGTCGCTGCCGTCAAGGCTCCGGGTTTCGGCGACCGCCGCAAGGCCATGCTGCAGGACATCGCCATCCTGACCGGCGGCACCGTGATCTCCGAAGAAGTTGGCCTGTCCCTGGAAAGCGCCACTCTGGAGCACCTGGGTAACGCCAAGCGCGTCGTCCTGAACAAGGACAACACCACCATCATCGATGGCGCTGGTGCTCAGGTCGACATCGAAGCCCGCGTTGCGCAGATCCGCAAGCAGGTCGAAGAAACTTCTTCCGACTACGACAAAGAGAAGCTGCAAGAGCGTCTGGCCAAGCTGGCTGGCGGTGTTGCCGTGATCAAGGTTGGCGCTGCCACCGAAGTCGAGATGAAAGAGAAGAAAGCCCGCGTTGAAGACGCCCTGCACGCTACCCGCGCTGCCGTGGAAGAAGGCGTGGTACCTGGCGGTGGTGTAGCCCTGGTGCGTGCTCTGCAGGCCATCGAAGGTCTGAAGGGCGACAACGAAGACCAGAACGTCGGTATCGCTCTGCTGCGTCGCGCTGTCGAAGCGCCGCTGCGTCAGATCGTTTCCAACGCCGGCGGCGAGCCGAGCGTAGTGGTCGACAAGGTCAAGCAGGGTTCGGGCAACTTCGGCTTCAACGCCGCTACCGACACCTACGGCGACATGATCGAGATGGGTATTCTCGATCCGGCCAAGGTCACCCGTTCGGCGCTGCAGGCTGCTGCCTCCATCGGCGGTCTGATGATCACCACCGAGGCGATGGTTGCCGAATCGGCTGACGACAAAGCCCCGGCCATGCCTGATATGGGTGGCATGGGCGGTATGGGTGGCATGGGCGGCATGATGTAAGCCGACCGGCTCCCACGCAGCACGAGAACCCCGCGCTAGTCGCGGGGTTTTTTATTGCCCGAAGAAAGCGAATCCGTAGTGCCAAGAAGAAAGCGACATCAGGTCATTTATCGTAGCCTGCGCAAGCGCTCCCTTTCGCAGCGGACCGGACCGACGTGATCGATTGCGGCTGCTTCGGCACAGCTCTTGCCTAATCAATCGACCGCTGACGCAGCGTCGGTAATGTTCCACTCGCAATACCTCGCTCCATTTGCCTCACCCCTACCAGGAAGTAGCTCTACCCTGCCCCTTTGCGCCAAGTAGCGAGAAGGCAGCAGGCGATAGAAGTGGCCAGGGCCGGTCGTTACAGAAGGGTCATAACCGGCACTTAAGGTTACGTTAGGCGTTACCTGCATCGTTCTGAACCAACCGACAAGGGCCGTGTCCCAACACAGTCCCGGCGGGTGCTAGCCAGGCTTCCATGACCATTCGTCGCATAAGGCGACGACCAGGCGATATGTGATCTAGGTTTAGCGAACAGCGTTTGGCAGCGCTTTCAAGGGGTTAGCAAAATGAAACTAGAAATAGCACGAGGTTTGTTCCTCGGCCTGGCCCTCAGCGTGACGGCGATTGCCGCCGCTGCCTGGCAGGAACCCGGCCCACGCGTGCTGGAAGCGCGCGAATGCGCCATGGCCGAGCCCTGCCCCACCGCGCCCTTGCGCAAACAGGTGCAACCAGCCGTGAAGCCGGATGCTAATCTGCTGGTGTTGATGTTCGGACTCAGCGGCGCGATGAAAGGCGAGTACTGATCAACTCTGATCACCGCGCACCACTGCCAGTTGGCGAGCACGATCAAGCGTCAGGCGCACCAGGCAGTCGTAGCTGAATTCGCCGAACACCGAGTAGGGCTGCTCCTCACCGTAGGGCTTGCATTCGGCATCACGCATCGCGATCCAGTTACGCTGCGCCTGGCGCAGTGCGGTACTCGCCTCGTCCGACAGCTGCCGCTGGCGTTCGCGATAGGCTGCATTGAGCAGCGCATCGGCATCGCCCAATACCAGCGCACTGATTCCACCCAGCGCCATCACGTTCTGCGGCAAAGCCTGGGGCATCTCCTGGTTCCAGTTGTAGAAACCATTGGTCTCCACCCGCAAGCGTGCCGTGGGTCGGCTGTAGACGTCGTCGTAGAGCGGCTGCAACTGGGTGCGATAGACCAATTCAAGATAGATCGGGTCGCTGGCGCGCTCCGGTCTGGCCAGCAGGGTCTGATAGATCGGCTGCTGCGGGCCGTTGCCTTCGTCGATACTTACTTCGAAGCAACTGCCTGGTGCCAGGTGCTGGCCCGGCTCGCTGGCCAGTGGGCATTTGCTGACGATGGACTCCTGATCCGTGCCGAAAGCCTCGTCCAGCACGCGCACCAGCAGGCGCGCCTCCGGGGCCTGGGAAAAGTCGGCGTGAACGACAGTGGCAGTGAGAGTGCCTTCAGCAGCCGCGAAGAGCGGCGACAGGCACAGAGCGAGCGACACGGGCATACGCATGGATAACCTTCCCTGGAAACGGCAACTGGACCCACATCATCTCCGGCGCGATGCGGCCTGACAAGCAGGCGGCCTTGGTAGCGAGCGGTGGGTCTCACAGCATCAAGCGGAAACGCCGATAGTGGCGTTTAAAGCAGCTCGTTCAGTTTTGCCCAAGTAAGAATCCTTCACCGAGTGCGTTCCGTCAGCAATCTCGGTTGGTTGAAAGGTTTTCGCGGCGGAAGCCGCTCCTACAGGATTTAGGTGGCTTCGGGTCGCGGCTGAAGCCCCTCCTGCAAGAACGTGGCAATACCAGTGGCCTTGCCTTTAGGCCCCCGAGATCAGCCGCTCGATGATTTCCCGCCGCTCAGGATGCTCCGGCACCTGAATACCAAACTCCTCCTGCAACACCCTCAGCACCTCATCGACACTCTGCAACTGCACCCGCTCACTGGCCTGCCCCAGGCGGTGGATGGCGAAGCTGCCGTTGTTCAACGTCTTGCGCAGGCCTGGCCCGGTGCGGGCGGCGATCATCTGGCCAAGGAAGGGCGAATCCGGGTGGGTGCACACGTACCAGTTGCCCACCACGTAATCGATATCCGCTACCTGCTGCAGATCGAACACGTACGTCGCCCGCCAGCTACCCGCCACCAATGCGCGCAGGGTGTAGGTGCTGTCCAGCAACGTCAGGCGATAGGGCTCGTGCGGTGTGGCCTGCTCCGCATCGCTGTCGAGCAGCAGCGGGCCGGTCGGCACCATGCCGCCGAAGCCGACGTCGCTGATGTAGCGCACGCCATCAATGGTCACCAGCACCAGCATATGGGTGCGCGCCGACAGGGCATCTTCCGGGCCGCCCATGACCACGCGGCCGGTCAGCCCGCGTGCGTCGAAGCCCAGCGCCTGCAACAGCAGCAGGTACAGACGGTTGAGTTCGAAGCAGTAACCGCCACGGCCCTGGCGCAGCAGCTTGTCCTGGATCGCGGCGGGCTCGACCTCCACCGGCACACGCAGCATGCTGGCCAGGGTTTCGAAGGGGAATTCGGCGGCGTGCCGCGCCTGCAGCTCGCGCAGGACTTCGAGCGTCGCTGGCGGCGCCGACGAGTAACCCAGGCGCCCTAGGTATGTGTGCAGATCCAGCTGGAATGCTTCGGTCATCGTGCCTCTCCCTTTTTTACCTACCGGCTGTTGTACCAGAGGCGGCAGAGGGGAGATATCTATTGGGTCGATAGCACGTCCGCCCGTTCCCATGCTCCGCGCGGGCATGCAGCCCGTGAAGCTCCGCAACGGCTGCAGAGCGACCGAGGCTAAACACGCCCACGCAGAGCGAGGGTGCAATCACGCAAACTTTTTCGCGGATGAAGCCGCTCCTACAGGTGTCCGGTGTCTGCCTCGACATAACGTGCCACCAATGAAAAAGGCCGATCTCGCGATCGGCCTTTGCGTTCAACGCTACTGCTCAATCAGCCATTGCTGGGGAAGGCGAACTGCGCGGCCTCATGGCTCTTGCGTGCCGGCCAGCGCTGGGTGATGGCCTTCTTGCGGGTGTAGAAGCGCACGCCATCCGGGCCGTAGGCATGCAGGTCGCCGAACAGCGAGCGCTTCCAGCCGCCGAAGCTGTGGTAGCTCACCGGCACCGGCAGCGGCACGTTGACGCCGACCATGCCGACTTCGATCTCGTCGCAGAACAGGCGCGCGGCTTCACCGTCGCGAGTGAAGATGCAGGTGCCGTTGCCGTATTCGTGATCGTTGATCAGTTGCATGGCTTCTTCCAGGCTGCCGACGCGGACGATGCACAGCACCGGGCCGAAGATTTCGTCGGTGTAGATGGTCATCTCCGGGGTCACCTTGTCGAACAGGGTGCCGCCGACGAAGTAACCGTTCTCGTTACCGGCGACTACCAGATCACGGCCATCGACCACCAGCTTGGCGCCTTGCGCAACACCGGCGTCGATATAGCCCTTGACCTTGTCACGCGCAGCGGCGGTGACCAGCGGACCCATATCCAACCCGCAGGAGGTGCCGGCACCGATCTTCAGTGCCTGGATCTGCGGGACGATCTTCTCCACCAGCGCATCGGCGATCTGGTCGCCCACGCACACGGCCACAGAGATCGCCATGCAACGCTCGCCGCAGGAGCCGTAGGCCGCGCCCATCAACGCGCTGACGGCGTTGTCCAGGTCAGCATCAGGCATCAGCACGGCGTGGTTCTTGGCACCACCCAGGGCCTGCACGCGTTTGCCGCGCTTGGTGCCTTCACTGTAGATGTACTCGGCGATCGGCGTCGAGCCGACGAAGCTCAGAGCCTTGACCTCAGGCGCCTCGATCAGCGCGTCGACCGCATCCTTTTCGCCGTTGACCACGTTCAGCACGCCCTTGGGCAGGCCGGCCTGGTTCAGCAGCTCGGCGATGAACAGGGTGGAGCTAGGGTCACGCTCGGACGGTTTGAGGATGAAGCAGTTGCCGCAGACGATGGCCAGCGGGTACATCCACAGCGGCACCATGGCCGGGAAGTTGAACGGGGTGATGCCAGCCACCACACCGATGGGCTGCAGGTCGGTCCAGGCGTCGATATTCGGGCCGACGTTGCGGCTGTACTCGCCCTTGAGGATTTCCGGGGCGGCGCAGGCGAACTCGACGTTCTCGATGCCGCGCTTGAGTTCACCAACGGCGTCCTCGATGGTCTTGCCGTGCTCGGCGCTGATCAGCGTGGCGATCTCGTTCTCGTTCTGCTCCAGCAGTTGCTTGAAGCGGAACATGATCTGCGCACGCTTGGCCGGCGGGGTGTTGCGCCAGGCCGGGAAGGCAGCCTTGGCGGCATCAATGGCCAGTTGCATGGTGGCGCGGTCGGCCAGGCCGACCGCGCTGGTGGAGTCGCCGGTGGACGGGTTGTACACCGGGGCACTGCGACCGTTGCCGTCAACGCGTTCGCCGTTGATCAGGTGGGGGATGTGGCTCATGGGGATCTCCAAAGTCAGGTTGGTGGGAGGGGCTTTAGCCGCGACGCTCATTCAGTCGCGCCTAAAGCCCCTCCCACAGGAATCAGTCGAGTTTGTTCAGTACGTCGCCAACGGCGTTGAACACGCGCTCGAGGTCTTCGATCTTGGCGTTGAAGGTTGGGCCGAACTGCAGCGTATCGCCACCGAAGCGCACGTAGAAACCAGCCTTCCACAGGGCCATGCCGGCCTCGAAGGGGCGGATCACCGCATCGCCATCACGCGGTACGATCTGCAGCGCGCCAGCCAGGCCGCAGTTGCGGATATCGATGATGTGCTTGGTGCCCTTCAGGCCATGCAGCGCGGCCTCGAACTTCGGCGCCAGCTCGGCGGATTGCTGAATCAGGTTCTCGCGTTTGAGCAGCTCCAGCGTCGCCAGACCGGCGGCGCAGGCAACCGGGTGCGCCGAGTAGGTGTAGCCGTGGGTGAACTCGATCATGTGCTCCGGCGACGGCTGCTGCATGAAGGTGTTGTAGATCTCGCTGCTGGCGATCACCGCGCCTAGCGGGATGGCGCCGTTGGTGATCTGCTTGGCGACGTTCATCAGGTCCGGGGTGACGCCGAAGAACTCCGCGCCGCTCCACCTGCCCATGCGGCCGAAGCCGGTGATCACTTCGTCGAAGATCAGCAGAATGTTGTGCTGGGTGCAGATTTCGCGCAGGCGCTGCAGATAGCCCACCGGCGGCACGATGGCGCCGGCCGAACCGGACATCGGCTCGACGATCACCGCGGCGATATTGGAGGCGTCGTGCAGTTCGATCAGCTTGAGCAGTTCGTTGGCCAGCTCCACGCCGCCGGTTTCGGCCATGCCCTTGGTAAAGGCCATGCCCGGTTGCAGGGTGTGCGGCAGGTGGTCGGCATCCATCAGCTGGCCGTACATCTTGCGGTTACCGCCAATGCCGCCGAGCGAGGTGCCGGCGATGTTGACACCGTGGTAGCCACGGGCGCGGCCGATGAAGCGGGTCTTGGAGGCCTGGCCTTTCAGGCGCCAGTAGGCCTTGGCCATCTTCACCGCGGTGTCGGCGCACTCGGAGCCGGAGCCGGTGAAGAACACATGGTTGAGCTCGCCCGGCATCAGGTCGGCGACCTGCTCGGCCAGCTTGAACGACAGCGGATGGCCGTACTGGAAGCCCGGCGAATAGTCGAGGGTGCCGAGCTGCTTGGCCACGGCCTCCTGGATTTCCTTGCGCGAGTGGCCGGCGCCGCAGGTCCACAGGCCGGACAGGCTGTCGTAGATCTTCCGGCCCTGGTCATCGGTGAGCCAGCTGCCTTCTGCACCGACGATGATGCGCGGGTCGCGCTGGAACTGGCGGTTGGCGGAGAACGGCATCCAGTGCGCATCCAGCTTAAGCTGGCTGGCCAGGGACGGAGTTGCGGTCTGCGGCATGTTCATGGGAGGAGCCTCGGGCTGGCGGCGTTCGGGAGATTCGTAGTCCGCCAGCAGCCCCGTGGCCACCAACGAATCGCGGCTGAAGCCGCTCCTACAAAAGCTCGTTGTTGCCAGTAAAGGTGCCACGGGCATAGAGTCAGTAAAACAATACTCTTCTTATCTTCAGTTCAAGGCCGACTAAACAATGAGCAGCCGCCGCCCCGATCCGCTGGCCCAGGTCAGCGACTTTGAAATACGCCTGCTTAAGCTGTTTCGCAGCGTGGTGGAATGCGGCGGCTTCTCTGCCGCAGAAAGCGCGCTGGGCATCGGCCGCTCGGCCATCAGCCAGCAGATGAGCGACCTCGAACAACGCCTCGGCCTGCGCCTGTGCCAGCGCGGCCGCGCCGGCTTCGCCCTCACCGAGGAAGGTCGCGAGGTGTACCAGAGCACCCTGCAATTGCTGGCGGCACTGGAGAGCTTTCGCACCGAGGTCAACGGCCTGCACCAGCACCTGCGCGGCGAGCTGAACATCGGCCTGACCGACAACCTGGTGACCATCGCCCACATGCGCATCACCAACGCCCTGGCCCGCCTCAAGGTGCAGGGGCCGGACGTGCGCATTAACATCCGCATGACGCCCCCGTCGGAAGTGGAACAGGGGGTGCTCGACGGCCGCCTGCATATCGGCGTGGTGCCACAGGTCGGTGCCCTATCCGGCCTGGAATACCAGGCGCTATACGATGAACGCTCGCTGCTTTACTGCGCGGTCGGCCATCCGCTGTTCTACGTCGACGACCAACAGCTTGAAGACGACAGGCTCAATGCCCAGGAAGCCATCGCCCCGACCTTCCGCCTGCCGCCTGAGGTGCAGAACCATTACCAGGCGCTGAACTGCACGGCCAGCGCATCGGACCGCGAAGGCATGGCCTTTCTCATCCTCACCGGGCGCTATATCGGCTATTTGCCCGATCACTACGCCCAGGCCTGGGTGCAGCAGGGGCGCCTGCGGGCGCTCAAAGCCGGAAGCCGTTTTTACGACATCAACCTGGCGGCGGTAACGCGCAAGGGCCGTCGCGCGCACCTGGTGCTGGAGAGCTTTCTCGAAGCGCTGGCTGAAGCCTGAATACATAGAACGACCGTACCGAAAAGCGGCTTGAGCACGCACAGCGCCGGTGCATTTGTGCTATCACGGCGATTTTCCTTGCAGCGCACTTGTCACCCAGGCGGCGCTGGGGTATCTGTGCAATCGCTCGGCTCCCTGATCAGTTCGGAATCACCCCATGACCTTCGAAGTCCCCGCCCACGGCGCCACCGGCAAACCCGCCGGGCGCATTCGCCAGAAGAACGAAGAAGCCATCATCAAGGCTGCCGAGGAAGAGTTCGCCCGGCACGGCTTCAAGGGCACCAGCATGAACACCATCGCGCAGAACGTCGGCCTGCCCAAAGCCAACCTGCATTACTACTTCAACAACAAGCTGGGCCTTTATCTGGCGGTGCTGAGCAATATCCTCGAGCTGTGGGACAGCACCTTCAACAACCTCAGCGTCGAGGACGACCCGGCCGAAGCGCTGGCGCGCTACATCCGCGCCAAGATGGAATTCTCCCGGCGCCAGCCGAAGGCCTCGCGCATCTTCGCCATGGAAGTGATCAGCGGCGGCGACTGCCTGTCGCAGTACTTCAACCAGAACTACCTGGACTGGTTCCGCGGCCGTGCCGAGGTATTCGAAGGCTGGATCGCCGCAGGCAAGATGGACCCGGTCGATCCAACGCATCTGATCTTCCTGCTGTGGAGCAGCACCCAGCACTACGCCGACTTCGCCTCGCAGATCTGTCGGGTCAGCGGACGCTCGCGCCTGACCAAGCAGGACTTCGAAGCCGCTGGCGACAACCTGATTCACGTCATTCTCAAGGGCTGCGGCCTGACACCGCCCGCCGCATCCTGATGGCTTTCACCCTGGCCGCGCCCTGCGAGTACCGCGAGGAAATTCGCAAGAGCCGCTTCATCGCCCTCGCCGCGCCGGTTGCCAGTGCGGCCGAGGCCCAAGCCTTCATCGACCGTTACAGCGACCTGGCCGCCTCGCACAACTGCTGGGCGTGGAAGGTCGGCAACCAGTACCGTTTCAACGACGACGGCGAACCGGGCGGCACCGCCGGCAGGCCGATACTCGCCGCCATCGAAGGGCAGGATTGCGACCAGGTGGTGGTGCTGGTGATCCGCTGGTACGGCGGCATTCAGCTCGGCACCGGCGGCCTGGCCCGCGCCTACGGCGGCAGCGCGGCGAAATGCCTGCAGGCCGGCGAGCGGCGCGAACTGGTCGTGCGTCAGGCCTTCACCTGCCACCTGCAGTTTGGCGAACTCCCCGTGTTCAAAGCTCGTCTGGGCGAGATGGACAGCCTGATCGAGAGCGAGGATTACGACGCCAGCGGCGCGCGCCTGCAACTGGCCGTGGCACCGGCCGAGCGTGAAAAGCTGGAGCGTCTGTTGGGTGATATCAGCCGTGGCCGGGAGAGCCTGAAAGCACCATGAAACGGATCACTGCACTGCTGCCGCTGCTATGGCTGGCGCTGCCTGTTCACGCCGAAGTACAGCAGCGGCTGCAGGAGCAGTATTACGACCTGCAGGTAGCGTCCGGTGAGTCGCTCAGCCGTGCCATCAGCCAGGCCTCGCCGATTCGCCAGAACGGGCAGATCTACCACGCCTACACACTCTGGCAGGTGCAGTGGAATTTCTGGTGGCGCGAACAACGTGACGGTCGCTGCCAGATCGACCTCACCCGCACCCGGTTGAACGCCACCGTCACCCTGCCCCGCGTCGGGGGCGGCGATGCGCAACAGCGTCAGCGTTTCCAGCAGTATCTCGGTGCACTGCGTGAACATGAGCTGGGCCACTACCGCATCGGCCAGGCAGCCGCCGCCGAGATCGACGCGGCGCTGCTGGCAACACCTGAATATCCCAGTTGCGCCGAGCTGCAACAGCAGGCCAATCGCCGCGCCAGTGCCGTGCTGCAACGGCATGTCGAACATGAACGCCGTTACGACCGCGAAACCGGCCATGGCCGCACACAGGGTGCCTGGTTGGCGGAATAACACTGCAGCGAGAGCTACGCCCCGCCGCGAAGCATGGCGGGACGCGCTCAAAAAGCTTCGCCCCGAGGCGAGACGCCTACAGAGGATTGCCGTGCCGGGATTATCGGATCGGCATTCGCTATGCTGATCTTCTTTCTCAATCGCCATGGAGCCCGACATGACTGCCTCTCGATCCATCCTGATCATTGGAGCCTCACGCGGCCTCGGCCTTGGTCTGGCCGGTGAATTCGCCGCCCAGGGCTGGGCCGTTACCGCCACGGTGCGCAGCACCACGCAACAGGCACCGCTGCAGGCACTGCCCGGCGTCCGCGTGGAGCAGCTGGAGATGACCGAATCGGACAGCCTCGAGCAGTTGGCCAATCGTCTGAGCGGTCAGCAGTTCGACGTCATCTTCGTCAACGCCGGGGTCGCCGGCCCCACACACCACAGCACCGCACAGGCCAGCGCCGAGGAAATGGGACAGTTGTTCCTGACCAACGCTGTCGCTCCACTACGCGTGGCCGAGCGCCTGCTGCCGAACCTGGCCACCGGGCATGGGCTGATCGTGTTCATGAGCTCGATCCTCGGCAGCATCGAGGCAGGCGCCGGCCTGGGCATGCCGCTGTACGGCGCCAGCAAGGCCGCGCTCAACCACCTCGTGCAGTGCTTCGTGCGCACGCAAGACAATCCGCAGCTCGGCGTGCTGCTGATGCACCCTGGCTGGGTGCGCACCGACATGGGCGGTGCCGACGCCCCGCTGGATATCGACAGCAGTTGCAAGGGCATGGTCCAGCAGGTCAGCGCCGCCGTCGGCCAACCCGGCCTGCGCTATCAGGACTTCGAGGGCAACCCGCTGCCCTGGTAAGCGTCAGCGCTGGATAGGGTCGCTAGCTCCCACGCTCCGGCGTGGGGGCCATACTGCGACGCTCTGCCCTCGCTACCGGGCCGGATGCGCCAGAGCTCACAGTCAGCGCGCCACGACATTCGTATAATCAGCGCCCCTGCACACTCGCTGGATGCGAGTTCCCCACGCAACAGTCAATCGGAACCAGGTCAATGGACAACCTGTATCAGCCGCCCAAAGCCGAGCTGCTCGACGAAAAATCCCAGGCCCGTAGCGTCTTCTTCGTCACCTCACTGAAGAAGTTCTACCTGCTGTACTTCACCACCTTCAGCCTGTACTCCTTCTACTGGTTCTACAAACAGTGGGACCTTCAGCGCAGCGCAATGCTGCCGAAAAAGATCTGGCCGGCGGCGCGCTCGATCTTTCAGATTTTCTTCACCCATTCGTTATGCAGCCTGATCAGCGAACACAAGCAGCGCCTGGGCCAGGCGGCCTGGAGCTACTCGGGTACCGCCTGGATGTACGTGCTCCTGACCATCGTCACCAATCGCCTGTCGCGGATCGATGGCCCAGGCGGCGGTCTTGAATTGCTGATGCTGTTCGCCGTCATCATGGTGCCAGCCCTGCCCCTGGCGCTGATCCAGCAACAGGCCAACCAGGCGAGCGGCGACGACGAGGGGCAGAGCAACGCATCCATCAGCGGCCTCAACTTGCTTTGCATGGCCCCCGGGGCCTTGCTATGGCTGTTCCTGATGGGCGCATTTTTCGTCTGATGGCCCGCGGCGCAAGCATGCCTGCTTGCGCTCTGACCGCCGCCCTCACCTGCGGTCCGTCTTGGCGCCTGCCGGGGGTGAATACTGAGCCGCGCAGCGGCTTCCCGGATTGCATCCGGGCTACAGAACAGCTTGGTGGGAGGGGCTTTAGCCGCGAACGCTCGAATGCGGTGCGCACGGCGCACCCTACGCAGTGGTTCGCACCAATCCCGCGCATGAATCAGGACTGGCGGCAGACGTAAACGCCCGCCGCCAGCTTTTCTGACCTCCTGGCCAAGTTTTTGCTTTAGCCCCGCTCAGTTATCGCAACGAGCGCTTCCCATGTCTGCCTCATCCGATCTTCCACGCCTGCAGCTGACCGCCATCAGCAAGCAATACCCCGGCTGCCTGGCCAACGACCGTATCGACCTGACCATTGCCCCAGGCGAGATCCGTGCCCTGCTCGGCGAGAACGGCGCCGGCAAAAGCACGCTGATGAAGATCATCTACGGCGTCACCCAGCCCTGCAGCGGCGAGATTCGCTGGCAGGGTGGGCCGCTGACGATGCGCGACCCAGCCATGGCGCGGCGTCTGGGCATCGGCATGGTATTCCAGCATTTCTCCCTATTCGAGACGCTCACTGTCGCCGAGAACATCGCCCTGGCAATGGGCGCGCAGGCCGGTACGCCGAAGCAGCTGGAGCCGAAGATTCGCGAGGTGTCACAGCGCTACGGCATGGCGCTGGAGCCGACGCGCCTGGTGCACAGCCTGTCCATCGGCGAACGGCAGCGGGTGGAAATCGTGCGTTGCCTGATGCAGGACATCAAACTGCTGATCCTCGACGAACCCACTTCGGTGCTCACCCCGCAGGAGGCCGACGAGTTGTTCGTCACTCTGCGCCGCCTGGCCGATGAGGGCTGTAGCATTCTGTTTATCAGCCACAAGCTCGGCGAGGTGCGCGCGCTGTGCCAGAGCGCCACGGTGCTGCGCGGCGGCCGGGTGTCCGGCCATTGCGTGCCGGCCGAATGCAGCGACCTAGAGCTGGCGCGGCTGATGGTCGGCGACGCCGAGGGACTGGAAAGCAGCTACCCGAAAGTCAGCGGCGGCCTGCCACGGCTGCGTGTCGATGATCTCAGTTGGCACAACCCCGATCCCTTCGGCTGCTCGCTGGACCGCATTCGCCTGGAGGTGCGCAGCGGCGAGATCGTCGGTATCGCCGGGGTGGCCGGCAATGGCCAGGACGAATTGCTCGCCCTGCTCAGCGGCGAAACCCGTCTGCCGCGTGGCGAGCGCGAGCGGGTCAGCCTGGATGCCGCGCCAGTGGCCAATCTGCATCCGGATGCGCGGCGTGGGCTTGGCCTGGCCTTCGTGCCCGCCGAACGCCTCGGCCATGGCGCGGTGCCGGAGATGAGCCTGGTGGACAACGCCCTGCTCACCGCCTTCGGCCAGGGCCTGGTCAAGGGCGGGCTGGTGCAGCGCGGCAAGGTGCGTGCGCTGGCCGAGCAGATCATCCAGCGCTTCGCGGTGAAGACGCCGGATGTCGACACCGCCGCGCGCAGCCTGTCCGGCGGCAACCTGCAGAAATTCATCCTCGGCCGCGAGATTCTGCAACAGCCCAAACTGCTGGTGGCCGCGCACCCGACCTGGGGCGTGGACGTCGGCGCCGCTGCCGCCATCCACCGCGAGCTGATCGCCCTGCGTGATGCAGGCGCGGCGATCCTGGTGATCTCCGAAGACCTCGACGAGCTGTTCCAGATCAGCGACCGCATCGGCGCGCTGTGCAGCGGGCGGCTGTCACCGCTGGCCGAGACGGCGCAGGTATCCACCGTGGAAGTCGGCCGCTGGATGGCCGGTGAATTCGATCAACCCGCCGCTGCTGCGGCCTGCTGACGGAGCCGTCATGCTGTTATCCCTGGAACCGCGCGGCCAAGAGTCACGCCCCATGCTCTGGCTGTCGCCGCTGCTGGCCGCCGTACTGACGCTGGTGAGCGGCGTGCTGCTGTTCACCCTGCTCGGCCATGATCCGCTGGAAACCCTGCACACCCTGCTGATCGCCCCGGTCAGCGACTGGTATGGCGTGTCCGAACTGCTGGTCAAGGCGCTGCCGATTCTGCTCTGCGCCCTCGGCCTGGCGGTGGCCTACCAGGCGCGCATCTGGAACATCGGCGCCGAAGGCCAGTTGCTGATCGGCGCCCTGGCCGGCAGCGCCATGGCCCTGCAACTGATCGACTGGGACAGCCGCTGGGCACTGGCCTGGGTGGTGTTGGCCGGCACCTGCGCGGGCGCGGCCTGGGCCGGCCTTACCGCCTGGCTGCGCACGCAGTTCAACGCCAACGAAATCCTCACCAGCATCATGCTCAACTACATCGCGCTGAACCTGCTGCTGTTCTTCGTGCATGGCCCGCTGAAGGACCCGGCCGGTTTCAACTTCCCCGAGTCGGCAATGTTCGGCGAAGCCAGCCGCCTGCCACTGGTCAGCGAGGACGGGCGCCTGCACGGTGGCCTGTACCTGGGGCTGCTGGCCCTGGTGGCGGTATGGGTGCTGCTGCACAAGAGCTTTCTCGGCTTCCAGATCAAGGTGCTGGGCCTGGACAGCCGCGCCGCCGGCTTCGTCGGTTTTCGCGAGAAGCGCCTGGTGTGGTTCGCCCTGCTGGTCAGCGGCGCGCTGGCCGGTATGGCGGGTGTGGGCGAAGTGGCCGGGCCGATTGGCCAACTGGTACCGCAGGTCTCGCCTGGCTACGGCTACGCGGCGATCACCGTGGCCTTTCTCGGCCGCCTCAACCCGCTCGGCATCGTCGCCGCCAGCCTGCTGATGGCCCTGCTCTACCTGGGCGGCGAGAGCGCGCAGATGAATCTCAACCTGCCGCAGGCAATCACCCAGCTGTTCCAGGGAATGATGCTGTTCTACCTGCTGGCCTGCGACGTGCTGATCCTCTACCGGCCACGCTTCGCGTGGCGCTTCAAGCTGCAAGCCACAAGCCGCAAGCAGGAGTCCGCCGCATGAGCCATTTCTACTTTCCCTTTAACTGCCGCTTGCAGCCTGAGGCTTGACGCTCATGGATCTCGATCTGTTGACCAATATTTTCTACGCCATGGTGCGCACCGGCACGCCGCTGCTGCTGGTGGCTCTGGGTGAGTTGGTGTGCGAGAAAAGCGGCGTGCTCAACCTCGGCCAGGAAGGCATGATGCTGTTCGGCGCGGTGATTGGTTTCATCGTAGCCTTCAGCACCGGCAGCCTGTGGCTCGGTGTGTTGCTGGCGATTGCCGCCGGCATGCTGTTGTCGCTGCTGTTCGCCGCGGTGGCGCTGGGCTTCAATGCCAACCAGGTGGCCACCGGGCTGGCTCTGACCATCTTCGGCGTCGGTCTGTCCACCTTCGTCGGCGCCGCCTGGGTCGGCAAGCCGCTGACCGGCTTCGAGCCCATCGTCATTCCGCTGCTGGCGGACATCCCGCTAATCGGGCGCATGCTGTTCGCCCAGGACGTGCTGATCTACCTGTCCTTCGCCCTGTTCGGGCTGGTGGCCTGGGTACTGCTGAAAAGCCGTATCGGCCTGATCATCCAGGCCGTCGGCGAGAACCCGGACGCGGCCAGCGCCATGGGCCTGCCGGTACTGCGCGTGCGCACCCTGGCGGTACTGTTCGGCGGCGCCATGGCTGGCCTCGCGGGCGGCTACCTGTCGCTGGCCTATACGCCGATGTGGGCGGAAAACATGACCGCCGGGCGCGGCTGGATCGCCCTGGCACTGGTCGTATTCGCCAGTTGGCGCGTATTCCGCGTGCTGCTCGGCGCCTACCTGTTCGGCCTGGCCAGCATCCTTCACCTGGTGGCGCAGGGCATCGGCCTGTCGATCCCGTCGAACCTGCTGGCGATGCTGCCTTATGTGGCCACCATCCTGGTGCTGGTGCTGCTCTCGCGCGATGCGATCAAGACCCGGCTATATGCCCCGGTATCCCTTGGCCAGCCTTGGCAGCCGGGGCATTGATCGAATCAATCGCGGCTGAAGCCGCTCCTACAGAAACAGTGCACGCCCCGTAGGAGCGGCTTCAGCCGCGATAAGATGTCGATCCAGACTGCATCCCACAACGGGTAATCCGCCACCCGCTTCACCAGACCTGCTCGCACAGGATTGGCGACCACATAACGTGCAACAGCCCGCAGATCCTCTTCCTGACGCAAAGCACGATCATGGAAACCCTGCTGCCATAACGGGCCTGTTCGCGACAAACGCTGGTTGATCCGCCGTGAGCTACGGCCTTTTACCCGGCGCATCAGCTCCTTCAGTGCAGTGCTCTCCAGTTGCACCAGCCAATGCAGATGGTCAGGCATCACCACCCACGCCAGTGAGTGCACCAATCCATTCTCATGAGCATCGCGTAGCTCGGCGACCAACAACCGACCGAGGACAAAATCCTGGAGAAGCGCTTCGCGGCCATGTAGCACGGCCGTCAGCAAGTAGACGCGGCCGGATTCGGAAAACCGTCCTCTGCGCAGTGCGCCTGCATGCGGTTTGTCTGGACGAAGCATTCCTTTGCCTCCTGATCGTGATCGGTTCTGTATAGCAGTAATCCTTGATCGCGGCTGAAGCCGCTCCTACAAATACACAGCGCGCCTTGTAGGAGCGGCTTCACCCGCGACCTGGCTTATTGCCCCTGACTTCAGAGTCAGCTATCTTCGCCGCACGTCATTTCTGACGAACCTGGATCAGCAGACAGGGTCAACACTGAGCTGGCTTACCTGACATCAACCTCAGAGGAGCCACTCATGGCTGCTACCCGTATCTGGATCAAGAACCCGCTCGCCATCTTCACCGCCAACGACCTGGACGCATCCGGCGGCCTGGTGATCGCCGATGGCCGCATCTGCGAAGCGCTCGGCAAGGGTAAGCAACCCGCCACGCCCTGCCAGCAGGTATTCGATGCCCGCGAGCATGTGGTGCTGCCGGGCCTGATCAACACCCATCATCACTTCTACCAGACCCTCACCCGCGCCTGGGCGCCCGTGGTCAACCAGCCGCTGTTCCCCTGGCTGAAGACGCTCTACCCGGTCTGGGCACGCCTCACGCCCGAGAAACTCGCCCTGGCCAGCAAGGTGGCGCTGGCCGAACTGCTGCTGTCCGGCTGCAGCACCGCCGCCGATCACCATTACCTGTTCCCCGGTGGCCTGGAGAATGCCATCGACATGCAGGTCGAAGCCGTTCGTGAACTGGGCATGCGCGCCATGCTCAGCCGCGGTTCGATGAGCCTGGGCGAAGACGACGGGGGCCTGCCGCCGCAACATACGGTGCAAAGCGGCGAGACGATCCTGGCCGACAGCCAGCGCCTGATCGGCCAGTACCACGAACGCGGCGATGGCGCGCAGATCCAGATCGCCCTGGCGCCCTGCTCGCCCTTCTCGGTCACACGCGAGATCATACGCGCCAGCGCCGAACTGGCCGATGAACTCGATGTGCGCCTGCACACCCACCTAGCCGAAACCCTCGACGAAGAGGACTACTGCCTGCGCCAGTTCGGCCTGCGCACCGTGGATTACCTGGAAAGCGTCGGCTGGCTTGGCCCGCGCACCTGGCTGGCCCACGGCATCCACTTCAACCCCGAGGAGATCGCCCGCCTCGGCGCTGCGGGCACCGGCGTCTGCCACTGCCCCTGCTCGAACATGCGCCTGGCCTCGGGCATCTGCCCCGTGCATGACCTGGAGGCAGCCGGTGTGCCGGTAGGCCTGGGCGTCGATGGTTCGGCCTCCAACGATGCCTCGAACATGATCCTCGAAGCGCGCCAGGCGCTTTACATCCAGCGCCTGCGCTACGGCGCCGAGGCGATTACGCCCGAGCGGGCACTGGGCTGGGCCAGCAAGGGCTCGGCGAAGCTGTTGGGCCGCAGCGACATCGGCGAATTAGCGGTGGGCAAACAGGCTGACCTGGCGCTGTTCAAGCTCGATGAGCTGCGTTTTTCCGGCAGCCACGACCCCATCGCCGCACTGCTGCTGTGCGGCGCCGACCGCGCCGACCGCATGATGATCGGCGGCACCTGGCGCGTCATCGACGGACAGATCGAAGGGTTGGACGTGGCGCAGCTGATCGCCGATCACCGGCAGGCGGCAACGCAACTGGTGAACGGTTGAAAGCACGCAGCTCCGCTCTAGGAGAGCAGCGAAGCCGACAGTGCTGAAAAACTCGCGGACAAGTCCGCTCCCACAGCAGTGCTGCTGACCTTGTGGGAGCGGACTCGTCCGCGAAGCTTTTCTCGCTGAACGCACTCACGAGCCACTGCCTAAGTGTGAATACCCAGCCTGCTGGATCCAAACCATTGCACCACAACGCGGCATCCGCACAGCCTGCGCACCAATAGCGCTCCACCGACTTCCCGCGCCTCGCCCGCCAGGTCTTGCGCCAAGTCGATCTGTCTTGTTGGTCAGCTTTTTGCAGTCATGGAATCAGCCAACCAACGGCCATTCCAACACCAAGACTGGAGCTGCACCATCATGCACAAGAAGAGCAAGAAACCGCTGCTGCGCACCCTCGTCGCAGCCCTGGGCTTTGGCGCCGTGCTCAGCGCCTCGGCAGCCGATCCTCTGAAGGTCGGTTTCGTCTACATCGGCCCCATCGGCGACCACGGCTGGACTTACCAGCACGAGCAGGGCCGGCAGATGTTGATCAAGGAAATGGGCGACAAGGTCACCACCAGCTTCGTCGAGAACGTGCCGGAAGGCGCCGACGCCGAGCGGGTGATCCGCAACATGGCCAAGGGCGGTTTCGACCTGATCTTCACCACCTCCTTCGGCTACATGAACCCGACCATCAAGGTGGCCAAGCAATTCCCCAAGGTCACCTTCGAGCACGCCACTGGCTACAAGCAGGACAAGAACGTCGGCACCTACCTGTCGCGCTCCTATGAAGGCCGCTACGTCGGCGGTTTCCTCGCGGCGAAGATGACCAAGACCAAGAAGGTCGGCTACATCGCATCCTTCCCGATCCCCGAGGTGATCCGCGACATCAACGCCATCCAGCTGGCGCTGGACAAGTACAACCCGGGCACCGAGATCAAGGTGGTGTGGGTCAACACCTGGTTCGATCCGGGCAAGGAATCCGACGCCGCCAACGCGCTGATCGACCAGGGCGTGGACGTGATGTTCCAGCACACCGACAGCCCCGCACCGATCCAGACGGCCGAACGTCGCGGCATCTACTCCGTCGGCTACGCCTCGGACATGGCCCACTTTGGGCCGAAGGCCGTGCTCACCTCCATCGTCAACGACTGGGGCCCGCACTACGTGAAATCCGCCCAGGGGGTGATCGATGGCACCTGGCAGCCGCAGGATTTCTGGGGCGGCCTGGCCGAGGACACCCTCTCACTGCCGATCAGCGACCTGGTGCCGGCTGACGTGAAGAACGAGGCCGAACAGATCATCGCCGACATTCGCAGCGGCAAGTTCCACCCCTTCACCGGCCCGATCAAGGACCAGAGCGGCGCAGTGCGCATCGCCGAAGACGCCAGCGCGACCACCGCCGAGCTGGCCTCGATGAACTACTACGTGGAAAACGTGAAGGCCGAAATGCCGAAGTAACAGCGCAAAGCATCGCGGCTGAAGCCGCTCCCACAGGTGTAGGAGGCGCTTCAGCCGCGACGTTTTTTAAACATCGATGCCGTCCCTGCTCTGCAGAACCGCATCACCGTGGCGCCGGCCTTTGGGTGCCACGCATCGCTGCCCTGGGTACGAGAAGACTCGCAGCACCGCCCACCCGAGGCTCAACATGAACGCATTACCCATCATCGACATCGCCCCTCTCTACGCTGACGACGCTTCGGCCTGGCCTGCCGTGGCCGAGCAGATCGACCGCGCCTGCCGCGACTGGGGCTTCTTCTACATCGTCGGTCACCCGATCAGTGCCGAGCGCATCGACGCCCTGCTCGGTGCGGCCAAGACCTTCTTCGCCCAACCCGCCGAAGCAAAACTCAGGATCGATATCACCCAGACCGCCCACCACCGCGGTTACGGCGCCATCGCCACCGAGCAGCTAGACCCGAGCAAGCCGAGCGACCTCAAGGAAACCTTCGACATGGGTTTCCACATACCCGCCGATCACCCCGAGGTGCTGGCGGGAAAACCCTTGCGCGGGCCGAATCGCCACCCGGAAATGCCCGGCTGGACCGAGCTGATGGAAACCCACTATGGCGATATGCAGGACCTGGCCAAGACCCTGCTGCGCGCCATGGCCATGGCGCTGGACATCGAGCACGATTTCTTCGACGCACGCTTTCATGAGCCGATCAGCGTGCTACGCATGATCCACTACCCGCCGCGCCACACCGCCAGCAGCGCCGAGCAGCAAGGCGCCGGCGCGCACACCGATTACGGCTGCATCACCCTGCTCTACCAGGACGATGCCGGTGGCCTGCAGGTGCGCGCACGTAGCGGCGAGTGGATCGACGCGCCGCCGATTGCCGGCAGCTTCGTGGTCAACATCGGCGACATGATGGCGCGCTGGAGCAACAACCGTTACACCTCGACGCCACATCGAGTGATCAGTCCGCTGGGCGTGGATCGCTACTCTATGCCGTTCTTCGCCGAGCCGCACCCGGACACGCTGATCGACTGCCTGCCCAACTGCTCTAGCGCGGACAATCCGGCCAAGTATTCGCCGGTAACCAGCGCCGAGTACCTGCTGTCGCGCTTCGCCGATACCTATGCCTATCGGCGCGAGGAGCTTTGATGGCTCCCACGCTCCGGCGTGGGAGACCAGCCCGAGAGGGAATCGACTATGTAGGTTGGACTCAGCCCTGTAGGGCGGACTCTGGAGCGCCAGCGAACAGTCCGCCAGACCAGGCCGGGAACACCGCCGTGACGCACGGCGTACTGCTTCGCGAGTACGCCCTACATCGTTGCTTGCTCACAGGTTGGAACCATCAACAATCAATTCGCGGACAAGTCCGCTCCCACAGGGGAGCGCCCATCGGCACAGCACGATTCTGTCCGAGCGGTTAAACTTGCCGGTTACCCAAGCCTGACCACGAGAAACCACCATGCCCGAATGGCTCAACGCCCTGCCCAAGGCTGAACTGCACCTGCATCTGGAGGGCTCACTGGAGCCCGAGCTGCTGTTCGCCCTGGCCGAACGCAACCAGATCGCCCTGCCCTGGGCCGATGTCGAGACCCTGCGCGCGGCCTATGCCTTCAACAACCTGCAGGAATTCCTCGACCTGTATTACGCCGGCGCCAACGTACTGCGCACCGAGCAGGATTTCTACGACCTGACCTGGGCTTACCTGCAGCGCTGCAAGGCGCAGAACGTCATCCACGTCGAGCCCTTCTTCGACCCGCAGACCCACACCGACCGCGGCGTACCCTTCGAGGTGGTGCTGCGCGGCATCCAGCAGGCGCTGCTCGACGGCGAGAAGCAACTGGGCATCAGCCACGGTCTGATCCTCAGCTTCCTGCGCCACCTGCCCGAGGAAGAGGCGTTCAAGACCCTGGAGCAGGCCATACCGTTCCGCGATGCCTTCATCGGCGTCGGCCTCGACAGTTCGGAGAAGGGCTTCCCGCCGCGGCTGTTCGAGCGGGTGTTCGCCAAGGCCCGCAGCGAAGGCCTGCACGCGGTAGCTCATGCGGGCGAGGAAGGCCCGCCCGAATACATCTGGGAGGCGCTGGACCTACTCAAGATCAAGCGCATCGACCACGGCGTGCGCGCCATCGAGGACGAGCGTCTGATGCAGCGCATCATCGACGAGCAGATTCCGCTGACCGTCTGCCCGCTGTCCAATATCAAGCTGTGCGTGTTCGAGCACATGGGCCAGCACAACATCCTCGACATGCTCGAGCGCGGCGTGAAGGTAACGGTGAACTCGGACGATCCGGCCTACTTCGGCGGCTACGTCGGCGAGAACTTCGCCGCCCTGCACGAGCACCTGGGCATGACCGAAGATCAGGCCAAGCGCCTGGCGCAGAACAGCCTGGACGCGCGCCTGGCTTAAACCACCTGTAGAGCGGACTTGTCCGCGAGCTTTTTCGTTCGCGGACCAGTCCGCTCCCACATTCCCGACCCAAAAGATTTCGGCGCAGCCCCCACCAGAACAGGCGGGGACGCGCAGCAGGCCTTGGGCAGGTGCTCAGAAGTCGAAATCGACCTTGGCCCAAAGCGTGCGGCCTGGCTCGTCGATGCGGCTTTCGGCCGGGAAGCCGAAGCCGGCATCGCCCGCCAGGTTGAGGTGCTCGGCGTAGCGCTTGTCGAGCAGGTTATCCACCCCGGCGCTGAGCTTGACCTGCCGGCTGACGCGGTAAGCCCCATTGAGCGAGAGCACGCCGAAGCCGGCACTGTCGCCGAAGTCCTGCCCTACCACGTTGCCGCGCCCGTCGGCGGTGCGACCCTGACCATCGACCACGCGCCAGAGCGCACCGACGCTCCAGGCGTCACGCTGGTAGCTCAGGCCCAGGCGCGCTTCCAGCGGCGGCATCTGCGGCAGCGCTTCGCCGTCCGAGCTGTTCTTGCCCCAGGCGTAGGCCAGGGTCGCATCGGCCTTCCAGTTGGAGGAGAAGGCGTAGGCCACGCCCAGCTCACCACCCATGATGCGCGCATCGACGTTGTCGGCCTGGGTGCCCATGCCGCGATAGTCGAACAGGATGTAGTCGCGCACCTGCCCGGCATAGGCCGAGGCCCAGGCCTGCAGCTTGTCGCCCTGGTACTGGATGCCGATGTCGAGCTGAGTGGTCTTCTCCGGCTCGATGCCGTCGAACGCATTGGGCGAACCGGCCGGGCCGTTCAGCCCGGCAGAGAACAGCTCCCAGTAATCCGGAAAGCGCTGCACATGGCCGAGGCCGGCATAGAGGGTAGTCGGCGAACCGGCCAGGTCATGCTCGTAGCGCACGAAACCGCTGGGCAGGGTCTCGGCACGCATCTCACCCGCCGTCGGGTTGGGCCGCGCCATGCCCATCATGCTGCGAAAACTTTGCCGGTAATCCTTGGCCGAGGCTCGATCCAGCCGCGCCCCGGAGATCAGCCGATCACGCTCGGCCAGGCTCCAGGTGGCCTCGGCGAATGCGCCGTAGTTATGCATCAGCGCGTCCTTGCTCCAGGGGAAGCGGTCGGCATCCGTGTAGCCCGTCATCATGCTGTAGGTGGAACGACGGCCGCGATGCTCGCTGCGCTGCGCATCGATGCCGGTGATCAGCTGGAGGTCGTCCCACTTCCAGGTCGCCGCCAGCCGGGCGCCGAGGGTGCGCCGGTCGACCTGCGAGGCCATCGGCATGGCCATCATGCTGGTCGGGTCCGGCACGCGCAGGCGGAAGTTGTCCATGATGTGGTCGGCGTAGTTGTAGTAGACCTTGGCCTCGACCTTATCCAGCGCACCGCCGAGGTTGCTGCGCTCGACGCGCAAGCCCAGGCTTTCGCGCTTGAACTGGCTGCCATCCATGCCGCGCCCGGCGTAGCGCGCCTCGCCATCGCCACGACCAGCGCTGAATTCGATCAGGGTGTCGGCATCCGGGGTCCAGCCCAGGGCTACGTCACCGTTCCACTTGTCCCAGCGCGAGGCGATGGTGTCGCCGTCACCGTTGTCGTAGTCATCCGAATGCGAACGGTTGGCCATCACCCGCAGGTAGCCCTGCTCACCACCCACGGCGCCGTCGATCAGGCGGTCGAAGCGCCCGTTGGAACCCGCCAGCACGCTGGCATGTAGGCGCGCGCCCAGTTCGCCGAAGCGCTCCGGCTCGCGCTCGAAGCGCACCACGCCGGCCGACGCACCGGGGCCCCAGATCACCGTCTGCGGGCCCTTGGTCACGGTCAGCAGATCATAGGTTTCCGGAGCGATATAGGAGCTTGGAGCATCCATCCGACCGGGGCAGGCGCCGAGCATCTGGCCGCCGTCGGTGAGCAGCAACAGACGCGAGCCGAACATGCCGCGCAGCACCGGGTCGCTGTTGCTGCCGCCGCTGCGAATCGCCGAGAAACCGGGAATGGTCTTGAGGTAATCGGCGGCATCGCTGGCCGGCACCGGCTGGCGTGGGTCCTTGGGATCAGCCACCACGGTCAGCGGCGAGCTCTGCTGGATTGCCGTGATCACCGTGGGCGGCAGTTCATGAACATGCTCCTCGGCGTGCAGCGGCGTGATGGTGCACAGGCCACAGGCGAGGGCCAGGGCAGACAGGGGAAAACGAGGGCGAACGGAAACAGCGCCCGGAACGAAGGAAACGGACATGCGAATACCTGAAAATGGTCGATTTGCAAAAAGGGCCGGCTAGCCCTCGCTGAAGAGAAAATCAGGCGCGCATGGGCGGTGCGCGTGACAGCGCGCGGGGGAAGTGAGGATCAGTGCGTGGTGCAAGCGGCAGCGCTGCGCCAGTCTGATGAACGGGCGACAGCCGCGCGGCGATTGCCCAACGGTTATCTGCCAGCGCAGGGCAGTGGGAAAACAACGAGCAGTAACCGCAGGCATCCACCTGCAGCACCGGCCTGCCGCCATCGCTGGCAAGCGGTACAGAATCGTCGCCCTCATGGCAGGCGATTTCGTTTAGCCAGCGCCAGTCAGCCGGCTCGGCACGCAGCTGCGGCGCCAGAGGCGCCAGCACGACCAGAACGAACGCCAGCAGCCCGAGATGGGCGGCGAAGGTCCGTCTGCGCGCCGTGATCATCATCAGTGCTGGTGCTTGCCTGCGTCGTGGGCGGCGTGGTCGTGGCCGGCCGGTGCCTCTTGCTGCACGGCCACCTCCACCTCGACGCTGCCGGCCTTCTCGAAGGTCAGGGTCAGCGGAAAGCGTTCACCGTCCTTGGCCTGCTGCTTCAGGTTGAAGAGCATGACGTGGTAGCCCATGGGCTCGAACTTCACCTCACCGCCGGCAGGAATGGCGACGTCCTGCACCTGCTGCATCTTCATCACGCCATCTGCGTGCTTATGCTCGTGCAGCTCGGCCTTGCCGGCCACCGGGCTGCTGACCGAGAGCAGGCGATCAGCCTCGCTGCCCTTGTTGTGCACAACGAAATAGGCAGCCGCGGTCGGCGCCACAGGCGGCATCTCGCGCGACCATGGGTGATCGATATGCAGCGGGCCGACATCGTACTCGTGGGCCTGGGCCAGCATCGCGGGGAGGATCAGAGCGAGGCCCAGCAGGGTTTTGCGCAGGTTCATAGGGATTGTCTCCAGGTGGGTATCGTCAAAAATCATGGCACTTCTTCAGTTGGCGAGGCGGGTTCTGGGCAGCAGACAGAGGCAGCGGTCGAGCGCCCACATCAGCAACAGCGAGGCACCCACCAGCGGGAAGACCATGCCCAGCACGATCATCACGCCGATGGCGGTCTTCCAGCGCGGCAGGTCGTGGCGCAGCGGCGGTACGCCGAGGCGACCGGCCGGGCGGCGTTTCCACCAGAGCACCAGGCCGCTGACCGAGCTGAAGATGATCAGCAGGCAGACCAGCGCCATGAGAATCTGGTTGGCCAGGCCGAACATCTTGCCTTCGTGCAGCTTCACCCCGCTCTCCACGGCCCGCGCCACCAGGCCGTAGTCCGCCCAGCGCACATCGGCCAGCACCTCGCCGCTGTATTGGTCCAGATGCAGGGTGGCATCGTTGCGCGGGTCGTCGGCGAACAGGCCGATGCTGTAAACGCCCGTGGCGCCCTGCGGGAAGCTGATGCTGTAGCCGCGCTGCACGCCGCGCGCATCGGCGGTGTCGACCACCTGCTGCAGGCTGATGCGTGGCGCCGCCGGACCATGGTCGTGACCGGCGTGGCCACGATGCGCAGCGTGCGGATCGGATGCCGGCAGCGGCGTGACCTCCGCCGCCCAGGACACGGTCTGCTCGCGGCTGCTGTTGAGGCTGCCGGCAAGCTGCCCGGACTTCGGCACGTCATCCCACATCGCCGCGGGGAACTGGTTCCAGGCGCCGGCGAACTGGGCGCCCCAGTAGCCGGTCCAGGTCATCCCGGTAAGCAGCATGAACAACAGCAGCAGGGAGCCCCAGAACCCGGTCACCGCATGCAGGTCGCGCCACAGCAGGCGCCCTCGCGCATGCCGGCGTGGCCAGAGCACGCCGGCCGGGTTGTTGCCGCGCGGCCACCACAGGTACAGACCGGACACCACCAGCACGATGCCCCAGCCGGCAGCCAGCTCGATCAGCCGATCACCCAAGGTGCCGATCATCAGGCCGCCGTGCAGGGTGCGCGCTGCCGCCTGCAGGTTCCACTGCGCGTCCTGCTCGCCGAGCAGGGTGCCGCGGTAGGGATCGACGAACAGGTTGAGCAGGCGCCCGTTGTTGTCGATGACGAACTGCGCGCTGCGCCCTTCGCCGAGCGGAGGCAGGTACTTGCTAAGCGTGGCACCGGGGTACAGCTGCTCGACCAATGCCAGCTGCTGGTCAGCGCTGACGCGCTGCTCGGCCACCGGCGCCAGCATCAGGTGCGGGTATAGCCAGGTATCGAGCTGCGGTTTGAACAGATAGATCATCCCGGTAATCGACAGCAGGATCATGAACGGGATGACGAACATCCCGGCATAGAAATGCCAGCGCCAGGCCAGGTTGTAGAAAGACGGGGCCACACGCTCACGAGCAGGTGCGGTGCTATTGGGGGAAGACGCCATAAAGCTTTCTCCAGCCCGCCGCAGTCGTGGACGCGCGGTCAGGCATTCGCGTGATAAGGACGCCCTGAGCGGGCGGAAGGATCAGGCGAAAAAGGGAGAAGCGCGGGGATTGGCCGGAGGCCAGCGATAACGGGTGATGCGCGGCAGATGCAGCGCGGACAGCGACCAGCTGCGCTCGACAGCCAGCAGCCCGAGCAGGCCAAAGAAGGCAGCGAGAATGAGGGCGCTGAACAGGCTGGCCAGGGCGCAATTGGAACCCGTGGCCGGGTTCGGCGCGACGATACCGGAGCCGGTCAGATCAGCCCCTGCGCCGAAGTTACCCTCGAACGAACAGTACTGCCCGTCCAGGCCGCTGAGCTGCATGCCAGCCATCTGGCCGTGGCTGATGGCACAGACGAACGCACTGAACAGAATGCTGAAGTACAGCACCCAGGCGGTCAGTGAGCGGTCTTTGCGGGCCAGTTTCATGGAGCGTGACTCTAAACAGAGGATGGCAGCGCGACACTGCGGTACGTTGCCGCAGAGGCCTGATACGGAAGTCTAGCAGGCGCCCGGCACTTTATCTTCAACGCCAGGGCGCCGCTGCCAGCAGGCGCTCGCAACGCGCCTGGAGGAACTCGCGCAGCAGATGCACCGCCTTGCTCAGTTGCGCCCGGTGTGCGCAGACCAGATACAGCGGCGTCGGCTCGCCCAGCCAGCCGGGCAACAGCACCTGCAGGCGCCCTTCACGGACATCGTCGGCCACGTCCAGCCAGGACTTGTACACCACGCCCTGCCCGGCCACGGCCCAGCGCCGGGTGACATCGGCATCGTCGCACACCCGGTTGCCGGCAACGCTCATGACCATCTCGCGCTTGCCGTCCTGGAAGCGCCAGCGGTCATGCACGCGGCCGTGCAGCATGTACAGCAGGCAGTTGTGCTGGCGCAGCTCCTCTACCGTCTGCGGCGTCCCCTGCCGTGCGAGATAGGCCGGCGAGGCGCAGAGCACGCGGCGATTGTCCGGTGCCACCGGCAAGGCAACCAGGCTGGAGTCTTCCGGTGCGCCATAGCGCAGGGCGATATCTACCGGCTCGCGAAACAGATCGGTGACGCGGTCGGCCAGCAGCAGGCGCAACTGCAGTTGCGGATGCTCGCCCTGGAACTCGTCGAGCCAGGGCAACAGGGTGTTGCGGCCGAAGTCCGAGGGCGCCGAAAGCTGCAGCACACCACGAATACCGTCCTGGCTGCCGGCCAGTTGCTGGCGTCCCTCCTCCAGGCTCTGCAAGGCCAGGCGCGCGTGCACCAGATACAGCTCGCCTTCGGGCGTCAGGCGCAGGCTGCGCGTCGAGCGCGCCAGCAGCCGCACCTGCAGTTGCTGCTCCAGGCGCTTGAGCGCGGCGCTCGCCACCGCCGGCGACACATCGAGTAGCCGCGCCGCGGCCGACAGGCTGCCGCTTTCAGCGGTCCGCACGAAGAGTTGCAGGTCATCGAAACGCAGCATGGCCGCTCACTTTCAAAATAATGATGAAAGAGACTCTATAACCACCTCCTTTTTCTCGCCACACAAATAAACGAGCATGACTTCCCGCCACCAAACCGGAACCAGTCATGACCAGCGCACTAACGCTCATCGCCACCATCAACGTTCTGCCGGGGCATGCCGAGGCAGTGGCCGCAGGCCTGCAAGCCCTGGTCACCGCGAGTCGCACAGAGCCGGGCTGCCTGCAGTACGCGCTGCACCGCAACCAGCAAGCGACGGATCAGTTCGTGATGATCGAACAATGGCGCGACGCCGAAGCGCTGGACCAGCACCGCGCAACGACCCACTTCCTGCATTTCACCCACGCATTCGGCGAGCGGCTCATTGGCGTCGATCTGCTCCCGCTGCAACGCATTGCCTAAACTCAGAGAGCACCCACCAGATGAAAGCCATTGCCTACTACCAATCCCTCCCGGCCGACCATCCTGAAGCGCTGCAGGACGTGCAACTGGACGCCCCGTCTCCCGGCGCGCACGACCTGCTGGTGGAGGTTCGGGCGATCTCGGTCAACCCGGTCGATACCAAGATCCGCCAGGGTGTCGCGCCGGAGAACGGCGCGGCCAAGGTGCTCGGC
Source organism: Pseudomonas sp. UBA6323 (assembly GCF_002439135.1). Taxonomy (NCBI): domain Bacteria; kingdom Pseudomonadati; phylum Pseudomonadota; class Gammaproteobacteria; order Pseudomonadales; family Pseudomonadaceae; genus Pseudomonas; species Pseudomonas sp. UBA6323. Next base: position 60,724 of record NZ_DJSX01000065.1, read on the forward strand.
TGGGACGCCACTGGCGTGGTCAAGGCGGTGGGCAGCGAAGTGACCCTGTTCCAACCTGGCGACCGGGTGTTCTACGCCGGCGCCATCGACCGTGCCGGGGCCAACAGTGAGCTGCATCTGGTCGACGAGCGCATCGTCGGCGCCATGCCCGCCAGCCTGTCGTTCGCCGAAGCAGCGGCGCTGCCGCTGACGGCCATCACCGCCTGGGAACTGCTGTTCGAGCGCCTGCAGATCGCCGAGGGTTCGGCCGATCAGGGCCAGAGCCTGCTGATCGTGGGCGCCGCCGGCGGCGTCGGCTCGATCCTCACCCAGCTGGCGCGGCGCCTGACCGGACTGACCGTGATCGGCACCGCCTCGCGCACGGAGACCCAGGCCTGGGTACGCCAGCTCGGTGCGCATCACGTGATCGACCACGGCAAGCCGCTGAGCGAAGAGCTGGCGCGTATTGGTGTCGGCCAGGTCACCCATGTCGCCAGCCTGACCCAGACCGACCAGCACTTCGCGCAACTGGTCGAGTGCCTGCAGCCGCAGGGGCGCCTGGCGCTGATCGATGACCCGCTGCAACCGCTGGACGTGATGCAGCTAAAGCGCAAGAGTCTGTCGCTGCACTGGGAGCTGATGTTCACCCGTTCGCTGTACCAGACCGATGACATGATCGAGCAGCATCGCCTGCTGCAGCGGGTGTCCGGGCTGGTCGACAGCGGCGTGCTCAGGACCACGCTGGGTGAACATTTCGGCCGCATCGACGCCGCCAACCTGCGCCGTGCCCATGCCTTGTTGGAGAGCGGCAAGGCCAAGGGCAAGATCGTGCTCGAAGGGTTTTGAGGCCGATGGCGGGCCGAGTCGGTGTGGTGGGCTGAAGCCCACCCACCGGGTTGTGTCGTGGCTTTGTCGGGCGGGCCGGGCGACGTTTCGCTTCCACCCAGATCGCCTGATTCAAGCACCACCTCTACGCAGCGTTCATCGCGAAGCGCACGTGCCCGGACCGAGCATTTGACCCAGGTCAGAAAAAAGTCATGCAGTCGGACTATTCTGAGCCTCCCAACACGCGCTGCCGAGGCGGCGCAGCTCAGGGAGGTGGTTAGCATGAAGATTGTCGTCCAACCCCACAATCAGGGCGGCGAACGCCTGTGGCAGGTTCGTCTGGATCAACACGGCGTAAGTTTTCGCAGTGAAGAGGAGGCGCGCCAGTTCGTCGCCAGGCTGCAAGCGCGACTGCGCGCGCCGCATACCCTGCCCGACTGGCCCGCGCAGAAACGGGCGAGCTGACCCTCAGCCCAACGCCTTGTAGGAGCGGACTTGTCCGCGAATGGCTTGAAACCTTACCGGCCCTTTTCGCGAATAAATTCGCTCCTACACCCGAATGACGCAGCGATGGGAAAGCTGACCCCAGCACCTTGTGGGAGCGGACTTGTCCGCGAAAGGCTTTCCACCGAGCCGGCCCTTTTCGCGAATAAATTCGCGCCTACACCGGCGCCTGGCGCAGCGCCGGGCTGCGCAGCATATCCAGTACCGTATCGACCAGCGCGGGCGCCTGTTGCGCCAGGTCGAAATTGGGCACCAGCAGCCAGTTGGCCTCGATGCCTTCCATATAGGCATGCAGGCACACGGCCGCTCGCACGCAATCCAGATCCTCAGGCAACTGCCCCTTGTTGACCGCATTGCCCAGTGCCTTGGCAATACGCTGATCGCACTCGAGGCTCAGCGCCTGCATGCGCTCGCGCAAACCGAGCAGCTCACCGGTGTATTCACACTTGTAGCGCAGGATATCGTGGGTGCGATGGGTCTGCGGCTCGCAAGCAAGGCGCGTCAGAGCCTTGATCAGCAACTCGCGCATGCAGCCCAGCGGGTCGGGCTCGTCCTCGCTCTCGCTGGCGCGCGCCAGCTCTTCGAGGGGCAGACGCAGGCGTTCGAGCATGGCCTGAAACAGGTCGATCTTGTTCTCGAAGTGCCAGTAGATGGCGCCGCGGGTAACGCCGGCTTCTTTCGCCACCTCCGCCAGAGACGCACGGGAAACGCCCTGGGCATGGAACACCCGCTCGGCAGCGTCGAGTATCTGCACCCGCGTCGCCTGCGCTTCCTCTTTGGTTCTTCTGGCCATCTGTCTACCTGGTTTCGCCTCTATGTAAAGCTCCGGTAAAGGAGGACGGGCGAGAGTATGCAGGCAGCTATAGGCATTTACAAACATTCACGTACGTAAGTATATTCCTGCATCGCTTTTTCCCCTGCCTTCGTCCCCTTCGCCCCTTGGGCCATGAATCGATAAAAAACGAGGTTCTCAGATGCACTCGAAGCCAGCCTTCGCTGTCTTGGTTTCCGCCATCGCCGTGGCAATGCTCGGTCTCACCGGTTGCCAGGAGTCCAGCGCCCCCCAGGCCCAGCAAACGCCCCAGGTCGGTGTGGTCACGCTGGAGGCCAAACCCTTTGCCCTGACCAGCGAAGTGCCGGGCCGCACCAGCGCCTATCGCATCGCCGAGGTTCGCCCGCAGGTCAATGGCATCATCCAGAAGCGCCTGTTCACCGAGGGCAGCGAGGTCAAGGCGGGTCAGCAGCTGTATCAGATCGACCCGGCCACCTACGAAGCCGCATACAAGAGCGCCCAGGCCACGCAGCTGTCCGCCAAGTCGCTGTCTGATCGCTACAAGCTGCTGGTCAACGACAAAGCCGTCAGCCAGCAGGCCTACGACGAAGCCCGCGCCGCCAGCCTGCAGGCCGACGCCGCACTGGAGCAGGCGCGTATCGACCTGCGCTACACCAAGGTGATGGCGCCGATCAGCGGCCGCATCGGCCGTTCCGCAGTGACCGAAGGCGCGCTGGTCAGCAACGGCCAGGCAAACGCCATGGCCACCATCCAGCAGCTCGACCCGATCTACGTCGACGTCACCCAGTCGAGCAAAGAAGTGCTGCGCCTGCGCCGCGACATGGCCGAAGGCCGTCTGCAGAAGGCCAGCGAGAACGCCGCCAAGGTCGCGCTGAAGCTGGAGGACGGCAGCCGTTACGCCCATGAAGGCACCCTGGAATTCTCCGAAGTCGCGGTGGACGAAAGCACCGGTTCGGTCACTCTGCGCGCCGTGTTCCCCAACCCCGACCACCTACTGCTGCCGGGCATGTTCGTGCATGCCGAGCTGCTTTCCGGGGTCAAGCAGAACGCCATCCTCGCCCCGCAGCAGGGTGTGACCCGCAACCAGCGCGGCGAGCCGACAGCGATGGTGGTCAATGCCGACAACAAGGTGGAGCAGCGCGTGCTCAAGGCTGATCGTACCGCCGGCAGTGCCTGGCTGGTCGAGGACGGCCTGCAGGAAGGCGACCGCCTGATCACCGAAGGCCTGCAGTTCGTGCAGCCCGGCGCCGAGGTGAAGGCCGTGCCGGCGACCAACGTCAAGACCGAACAGCCTGCCCAAGACGCCGAACAAGCCAGCGGCCAGGACTAACGGAGAAGTACTGAATGTCCAGATTCTTTATCGACCGGCCGATCTTCGCCTGGGTGATCGCCCTGGTGATCATGCTGGCCGGCGGCCTGTCCATCCTCAAGTTGCCGATCAACCAGTATCCGAGCATCGCGCCGCCCGCCGTTTCCATCCAGGTCAGCTACCCGGGCGCCTCGGCGCAGACGGTGCAGGACACTGTAGTGCAGGTGATCGAGCAGCAGCTCAATGGCATCGACGGCCTGCGCTATGTCAGCTCGTCGAGCAACTCCGACGGCAGCATGGAGATCATCGTTACCTTCGAACAGGGGGTGAACCCGGACATCGCTCAGGTTCAGGTGCAGAACAAACTGCAGCTGGCTACCCCGCTGCTGCCACAGGAAGTGCAGCAACAGGGCATCCGCGTGACCAAGTCGGTGCGCAACTTCCTCATGGTCATTGGCGTGGTGTCGAAAGACGGCAGCATGACCCGTGAGGACCTGTCCGACTATATCGTCTCCAACCTGCAGGACCCGATCTCACGGACCAAGGGCGTCGGCGACTTCCAGGTGTTCGGCGCGCAGTACGCCATGCGCATCTGGCTCGACCCGGCCAAGCTCAACAGCGTCCAGCTGACTCCTGTAGACGTACGCAGCGCCATCCAGGCGCAGAACGTGCAGATTTCCTCCGGCCAGTTCGGCGGCCTGCCCGCCTCACCGGGCAACCAGCTCAACGCCACCATCATCGGCAAGACACGCCTGCAGAGCCCGGAAGAGTTCCGCAAGATTCTGCTCAAGGTGCAGGCCGACGGCTCCCAGGTGCGCCTGGGCGATGTCGCCAAGGTCGAGCTGGGCGGCGAGAACTACGCCATCAATGCGCAGTTCAACGGCCTGCCGGCCTCCGGTCTGGCGGTTCGCCTGGCCACCGGTGCCAACGCCCTGGACACCGCCAAGGCGGTGCGCGAGACCATCTCCACTCTCGAGCCGTTCTTCCCGGCCGGTATGGAAGTGGTCTTCCCCTACGACACCACGCCGGTAATTTCGGCTTCCATCGAAGGGGTGGTGCACACCCTGTTCGAAGCCATCGTGCTGGTGTTCCTGGTGATGTTCCTGTTCCTGCAGAACCTGCGCGCCACCATCATCCCGACCATGGCGGTGCCGGTGGTGCTGCTCGGCACCTTCGGCGTACTCGCCGCGTTCGGATTCTCGATCAACACCCTGACCATGTTCGCCATGGTGTTAGCCATCGGCCTGCTGGTGGACGATGCCATCGTGGTGGTGGAAAACGTCGAGCGGGTGATGCGCGAGGACGGCCTGTCGCCCAAGGAGGCGACCAAGAAATCCATGGGCCAGATCCAGGGCGCGCTGATCGGCATCGGCCTGGTGCTCTCGGCGGTGTTCCTGCCAATGGCTTTCTTCGGCGGCTCTACCGGGGTGATCTACCGGCAGTTCTCCATCACCATCGTCTCGGCCATGGCCCTGTCGGTGCTGGTGGCGCTGATCTTCACCCCGGCGCTGTGCGCCACCCTGCTCAAGCCCATCGACAGCGATCACCACGAGGCCAAACGCGGCTTCTTCGGCTGGTTCAACCGCACCTTCGAGCGCGGCAGTAATGCCTATCAGCGCGGCGTTGCGGGCATGATCAAACGCAAGGCGCCGTACCTGCTGCTGTATCTGGTGATCGTCGTAATCATGGCCTGGATGTTCACCCGCATTCCCACCGCCTTCCTCCCCGAGGAAGATCAGGGCGTGCTCTTCGCCCAGGTGCAGACGCCGTCCGGCTCGAGTGCCGAGCGCACCCAGGTAGTGGTCGACGAAATGCGCCAGTACCTGCTGGAAGACCAAGCGAGCACGGTCCAGTCGGTGTTCACCGTCACCGGCTTCAACTTCGCCGGCCGCGGCCAGAGCTCGGGCATGGCCTTCATCATGCTCAAGCCCTGGGGCGAACGTCCGGGTGAGGAGAATGGCGTGGCCGCGCTGGCGCAACGCGCGCAGCAGCACTTCTTCAGCTTCCGCGATGCGATGGTGTTCGCCTTCGCCCCGCCGGCGGTGATGGAGATGGGTAACGCCACCGGCTTCAACTTCTTCCTGCAGGACCAGGCGGGCGTCGGCCATCAGGTGATGAACGAGGCACGCGACAAGTTCCTGCAGTTGGCCAACCAGCATCCGGTGCTCGACAGCGTGCGGGCCAACGGCCTGCGCGACGAGGCGCAGTACCAGTTGCTGATCGATGACGAGCGCGCCCGTGCCCTCGGTCTGTCGCTGTCGGACATCAACAGCACGCTGTCGATCGCCTGGGGCGCCAGTTACGTCAACGACTTCATCGACCGCGGTCGGGTGAAGAAGGTCTACCTGCAGGGCGTGGCCGACGCACGTATGGCCCCGGAAGACCTGAACAAGTGGTACGTACGTAACGACCAGGGCCGCATGGTGCCGTTCAGCGCCTTCGCCAGTGGCGAGTGGACCTACGGCCCGCCCAAGCTGGCGCGCTACAACGGCGTCTCGGCGGTGGAAATCCTAGGTGCGCCGGCACCCGGCTACAGTACCGGTGATGCCATGGCGGCGGTGGAAGAAATCGCCTCGCAGCTGCCACAGGGCGTCGGCTACTCGTGGACAGGTCTGTCCTACGAGGAACGCCTGGCAGGCTCGCAGACGCTTGCGCTGTTCGTGATCTCCGCCATCGTCGTGTTCCTCTGCCTGGCAGCACTGTACGAGAGCTGGTCGATCCCGTTCTCGGTGATGCTGGTGGTGCCACTGGGGATCATCGGCGCGCTGCTGTTCACCGAGCTGCGCGGGCTGTCCAACGACGTGTTCTTCAAGGTCGGCCTGCTCACCACCATCGGTCTGTCGGCGCGTAACGCGATCCTTATCGTCGAGTTCGCCAAGGCCCAGTACGAACAGGGCATGACCTTCGCCGAGGCGGCCATCGAGGCCTGCCGCATGCGTCTGCGCCCGATCATCATGACTTCGCTGGCGTTCATGCTCGGCTGTCTGCCGCTGGCCATCGCCAGCGGTGCCGGCGCGGGCAGCAAGCACGCCATCGGCACCGGGGTGATCGGCGGCATGCTCAGCGCGATGGTTCTGGCGATCTTCTGGATCCCGCTGTTCTACGTAGTTGTCTGCTCGCTGTTCGAGAAGAAGCGCCCCGAGCCGCCCCGTGAAAACGAGAAGGAGGTACTGCAATGAGGCAGTCCCTGTTGTCCCTGGCCGTGGCCGCCGCTCTGCTCAGCGGCTGCAGCCTGATCCCCGACTATGAGCGCCCGGAGGCCCCGGTGGCCGCCGACTGGCCGCAGGGCGAGGCCTATGGCAGCGCCGCCAGCGAGGGCAGCCGCGCCGCCGCCGACCTGCAATGGCGCGAGTTCTTCCGTGACCCGGCGCTGCAGCAACTGCTGCAGGTGGCGCTGGAGAACAACCGCGACCTGCGCGTCGCCGCGCTGAACGTCGAGGCCTACCGCGCGTTGTATCGCATCCAGCGCGCCGACCTGCTGCCCTCGGTATCCGCCGACGGCGCCGGCACCCGCCAGCGCCTGCCGGCAGACCTGAGCCAGACCGGCGAAGCCCGCACTGCCGGCCAGTACAGCGCCACCCTGGGCGTCAACGCCTGGGAGCTGGACTTCTTCGGTCGCCTGCGCAGCCTCAGCGAGCAGGCCCTGCAACAGTACCTGGCTACCGAACAGGCGCAGCGCAGCACGCAGATCAGCCTGGTGGCCAGCGTCGCCAATGCCTACCTGCAATGGCAGGCGGACCTGGCGCTGCTTGAGCTGACTCAGGACACCCTGAAGACCTTCGAGGAAAGCTACCAGCTGACCCAGCGCAGCTTCGACGTCGGCGTCGCCGACGCCCTGGCCCTGAGCCAGGCGCGCAGCTCGGTGGACAGCGCCCGCGTCAGCCTGGCGCAGTACCAGCGCCTGGTCGCCCAGGACCGCAACGCCCTGACCCAACTGCTCGGCACCGGCCTGCCGGCCGACCTGCCGCAGAGCCTGGCGCTCAACGCCGACCTGCTGGAACAGGTTCCGGCCGGCCTGCCCGGCGACCTGCTGCAGCGTCGCCCCGACCTGCTGCAGGCCGAGTATCAGCTCAAGGCGGCCAATGCCAATATCGGCGCGGCGCGCGCGGCGTTCTTCCCCAGCATCAGCCTGACCGCCAATGCCGGCACCGCCAGCAGCCAACTGTCCGGCCTGTTCGACAGCGGCTCGGGCACCTGGCTGTTCCAGCCACAGATCAGCCTGCCGATCTTCAACGCCGGCCGCCTACGCGCCAACCTCGACTATGCCGAGCTGCAGAGCGATATCCGCGTCGCCGAGTACGAGAAAGCCATCCAGGTGGCCTTCCAGGAAGTCGCCGACCGCCTCGCCGCGCGCACCACCTATCGCCAACAGCTGGACGCCCAACGTGCCCTGCTGGAGACCACCGAGACTTACTACGACCTGGCCGAGCGCCGCTACCGCACCGGTGTGGACAGCTACCTGACCCTGCTCGATGCCCAGCGCCAGCTGTTCAGCGTGCGCCAGCAGCTGATCACCGACCGCCTGGCCCAGCTCAGCAGCGAAGTGGAACTGTACAAGGCGCTGGGTGGTGGCTGGAGCGATACCGGCAGCAACGCCCCACAAGGTTGATCGCGCGTAACCCGCTTCAAGGACGACCTTACCCAACGCGCCGCCCCCGCAAGCTTTGCGGGGGCGTTTTTTTGTACGAGTTCTGACGGATTGACTGCGCAGCGTGGCCGGATTGAAATCCGGAACCGTGAGGTTTGGCTATAGCTGCATGTCGGCGGTCCGCTGGCGCGCCTGCAGCCCGCTTTCGCGAATAAATTCGCTCCTACAGAAACGTGAAGCCGCCTGTATCGGCGGCAGGCACCCGGGCCTCCAGAGAACGCTGAAGGTGAGCGCTACTGCGCAGTGCTCTCTCTGTAGGAGCGAATTTATTCGCGATCCGCACGCCCCGGTTTCACCCTAAAAGCGCCGTGCCACTCAGCACCGTAGTCCGGATTGAAATCCGGAACCGTGAAGCATGGCGATAGCTGCATGTCGGCGATCCGGGCGCGCCTGCGGCCCGCTTTCGCGAATAAATTCGCTCCTACAGAAACGTGAAGCCGCCCGTTTCAGTGGCAGGCACCCGAGGCCTCCAGAGAACGCTGAAGGTGAGCGCTACTGCGCAGTGCCCTCTTTGTAGGAGCGAATTCATTCGCGATCCGCTCCCCCAATTTCGCCCTAAAAGCGCTATGCCGCCACTCAGCCCAGCGCGGCCAGCAGCTGCGCGCAATCCTGCGCATGCAGCTCGGTCAGCTCCGGCCAGGGGTTGTCCGGCAGATTGACCAGCACGCCGCGCGCGCCCGCAGCCTGGGCGCATTCAAGGTCGAAGCGGTAGTCGCCGACCATCGCCAGTTCCTGCGGCTTGACTGCCCAGCGCTCGGCCAGGTGCAGCAGTCCGCCCGGATGCGGTTTGGGCGGCGCCTCGTCGCGGCCAAGGATATCGGCCGTGGCGAAGCAGTCATCCAGGCCGATGGCCTGCAGCGTCAGCAGCGCCAAAGAGTGGGCGTTGCGCGTAAGAATGCCGAGCTGGCAGCCGCGCTCGCACAGCGCGCGCACCAGCTCGATGGCGCCCGGCGCCGGGCGCGAGGCCACAGCCAGTTCGCGCTCGTGCTCCAGCAGCCAGGCATGCTTGGCCGCTGCCTCGTCTGCCGGCAGCGCCGCCAGGTGGTGGAGGATGTCGTCCTCCTCGGGAATGCCCAGCGCCCGTTTGATCGCTGGAAAGTCATGCACCGCCAGAGTCAGGGTGCCGTCCATGTCGAACACCCAGTGGCGTGCGTCGCGCAGTGCTCTCACTTCCAATCCTCACGCACGCGGGTCAGGCCTTCCTGGGCAACCGACGCGACCAGTTCGCCCTGACGGTTGTAGATACTGGCGCGGGAGAAGCCGCGGGCATTGCCGGCCCAGGGGCTGTCCATGGCGTACAGCAGCCAGTCGTCCATACGCAGGTTGCGGTGGAACCACAGCGAATGGTCGAGGCTGGCCACCTGCATGAACTTCTGGAACACCGACACGCCGTGCGGCTGCATCGAGGTGGTCAGCAGGTTGAAGTCGCTGGCGTAGGCCAGCAGGTACTTGTGGAGCTGGGGGTCGTCCGGCAGATCGCCGGCGGCGCGGAACCACACGTACTTGACCGGCTCGCAAGGCTGCGGGGCGAAGGGGTTGATCAGGGTGACCGGGCGGATCTCGATGGGCTTGTCGCTGATCGCACGCTCGCGCATGCGCTCGGGAATCATCGGTGCGACCATGCGCGCCAGATCGGTTTCCGACTTCAGGTCCTCGGGGCCTGGCACATCCGGCATCTCGCTCTGGTGATGGAAACCTTCCTCGTCGTACTGGAACGAGGCACTGCAGAAGAAGATCGGCTTGCCCTTCTGCACCGCTACCACGCGGCGGGTGCTGAAGCTGCCGCCATCGCGTGTGCGCTCGACCTGATACACCACCGGCAGGCTGGCATCGCCAGGGCGCAGGAAGTAGCCGTGCATGGAGTGCACGTGACGCGCCTCCTCGACGGTCTGGCTGGCAGCGGAGATGCACTGGCCAAGCACCTGGCCGCCGAACAGCTGGCGAAAACCGAGATCCTGGCTGCGGCCACGGAACAGGTTTTCCTCGATCTGTTCCAGGCTCAGCAGCGCGACCAGATCGTCGAGTACCTGGGTCATGGAGTCTCTCCTTGTGCAGGGGTTGGTAATCGCGGTTGGGAATAGGCCGGCAGCGACGTCAGGCGTTCATCCCATACGGCGCGGCCAAGGGTGAAATGGTAAAGACTTTGCAGCCCGCTGTCGGCATCGCCGAGCAACTCGCGCAAGGCGTCGTCGAAGTAGCAACCGATGCCCGTACCCGAAAGCCCTGCCGCTTCGGCTTCGAGATAGAGCAACTGACCGATCTGGCCACACTCCCAGTAGAGCCTGGGATAGCGCCAGGCGCCATTGGCCAGGGCGCGCTCCACCCGCGCCAGCATGGCCAAGGCCACACAGCCATCGGCGGCGATGTCCTGGCCGCAACTGAGAAAGCCCGCCAGACCACGGGCGTCGCCTTCGAGCAGGCGGTACAGCGGCAGCTCGTCATCTACCCGCTGCCACAGGTAATCCGCGCGCAGTGGCTGCACGCCGCTGCCTGTGCGATCCAGCCAGTACAGCCCCGGCGCCAGGCCCTGCACGCGATGGACGAACAGCAACAGGTCGATCTCGATCGGCTCTTCGTTCACGGCGAAGGGCACCGGCGACTGCTGCGGCATCAGCCGGCGCAGCCAGGCCAGCAGCAGTGACGCCTGAATGCCGCTGCGGCCATCCATCGCCTGCGCACTGCGTCGGCGATGCAGGATTGGCCGCAGTGGCAGGCCGGGGTTGTCGGCCCGTGCGTCGGCCGCACCCAGGTTCCAGACGGCGCGAGGACGTGCCGGCGCGCGGCACAGCCCATGCACCCGCTGCAGCTCCGGCCAGTGGCGATACTCGCGCGACAGCCGATTGGGCGCGCCAATCCGCTCTAGCTGCGCCAACCCGGCGAGCAGCGCTTCGGGCAGGGCGAACTCCATCGCTTGCGCCGGGCCGATCCATAGCAGGCAGTCGCCGTGTTCGGCCTCATGAAAGTCGTCTCCGTCCAGCCCTAGCAGGCCGTCCAGACGCGCCTCGGCCACGCCGTGCAGCATGCGCACCTGCCAACCCTGCACGTTGGCGGCGATGGCCAGCGCCGCCAGGGCATGCCCCAGGTCGTGCTGGCAGTAGCGGTAGGCGCGCTCGCCGTACTTCCAGGCCTCGCGCCAGGCGATGCTGCTCAGCCCCAGGAGAAAACCACCGGGCGGCAGGCTGCTCGCCAGCTGCCGGCCAAGCGGCACGGGCAGCTCGCTGCGTACCTCCAGCGCATGAACATCCGGGGCATAGTGGGCCAGCACAGCGACCTCATCCACGACACCCGGCGGCAACAGCAGATAGGCCTCGGTCGGGTGCAGATTGCCGGATGACGGATTGACCCGCAGCGCCCAGCGATTGTCGCCGGCTTCCTTCCAGGCGGAAATGGCCAGGCTGTCGTACAGCAGTTGCGAGACGCTGGCGCGATCCAGCGGCGCAGGCGGTGTCTGCGGCCCGGCAAATGCCGTGTCGTAGCCCGGCCCCTCTTCCAGCGGGCGGAGGTACAGCTCGATCAGCCGCGCCCCCGCGTAGCGGCGAAACGGCGCCGGCTGGGTCGCCCAGTCCAGCTGCCCCGGCCCCGGCGCGAAGCGTTCGGGCGCGTGCTTGCTGAGCTGGTGATAGGCGAGCACATCCTTCATCGTCCGGCCTCCCAATGCTCGCGGCGAATGCGATGGAGCACATGCAGTTGCAGCGGATGACCGTCCGGCAGACGCGGGTGGAGAAAATCGCCGGCCGGGTCACGCTGCATGCCGATGCTGCGCATCACCGCCTGCGACGGCAGGTTGGCCGGCACGGTAAAGCTCACCACTTCGTCCAGCCCAAGCTGCTCGAAGGCCACAGCTAGCGAGGCGCGCGCCGCTTCGCTCGCATAGCCCTGGCGCCAGTGCGCCCGCGCCAGTCGCCAGCCGATCTCCACGGCCGGCACGAAAGGCGCCTCGAAGCCGACCTGCGCCAGGCCGGTGAAACCGATCAGCTCGCCGCTGTCGCGCCGCTGCAGTGCCCAGAAGGTGAAACCATATTGCTCATGATGCGCCCGCAAGCGCGCCAGCAGCTGTGCACTCTGTTCGGCGTCCAGTGGCGCGGGGAAATGGCGCATCACCTCGGCATCGGCATTCAGCGCGACCAGCGCCGGCAGATCAGTGTCGCGCCAGGCGCGCAGCAGCAGGCGTTCAGTGGAGGTTTCGATCAGGGGCATGGCAGTTGTCTCGATTGGCTGCGACCATAAGCCGTCAATTCGCTTGAGTCGTCATTGTATGCCGCTACCGCTGGTCTACCACGAGGATTACAGCCCGCCCTTCCCGGCCGGGCATCGCTTCCCCATGGAGAAGTTCCGCCTGCTGCGCGATCACCTGGTCGATAGCGGCCTGACCACGGATGCCGAGCTGCAACGCCCGGAGCTGTGCCCGGCGGAGATTCTCGCCCTGGTTCACTGCCCGGACTATATCGCCCGCTACATGGCCGGCGAGCTTTCCCATGAGGACCAGCGCCGCCTCGGCCTACCCTGGAGCGAAGCGCTGGCGCGGCGCACCGTGCGCGCCGTGGGCGGCTCGCTGCTGACTGCCGAACTGGCCCTGCGCCACGGTCTGGCCTGCCACCTGGCCGGCGGCACGCACCATGCGCACTACGACTTTCCTTCCGGCTTCTGCATCTTCAACGACCTGGCGGTGATCGCCCGCTACCTGCTCGAAGCTGGTTGCGTGCATCGCGTGCTGATCTTCGACTGCGACGTGCATCAGGGCGACGGCACCGCGCGGCTGCTGGCCGATGAGCCGGATGCGGTCACCGTGTCGCTGCATTGCGAGCAGAACTTCCCGGCGCGCAAGGCCGAAAGCGACTGGGATATTCCCCTGCCGCGCGGCATGGGCGACGCCGATTACCTGAAGGTGGTGGACGGCACACTAAATTACCTGTTGCCGCTCTATCAGCCGGATCTGGTGCTCTACGACGCCGGCGTCGACGTGCACAAGGACGATGCCCTGGGTTATCTGCAGCTCACCGACGCCGGCCTGGCCGCCCGCGACGAAGCCGTGCTGCAACACTGCCTGGGCCGCGACATTCCGGTGCTGGGGGTGATCGGCGGCGGTTACTCCAAAGATCACGCCGCCCTCGCCCGCCGCCACGGCATCCTGCATCACAGCGCAGCAAAGGTGTGGGCGGGGCGAGGATTGGATTAACCATCATAGGGCGGGTGAAACCCGCCAGTTGGGCGGCGGGTTGCACCCGCCCTACCTGATCCTGACGATCAGCCCGCCTGCACCTTGTCCAACGCCTGCTCCAGCGTCTTCACCGTGCGTTCGATATTGCCCAGCTTGTCCAGCCCGAACAGGCCGAGGCGGAAGGTCTGAAAGTCCGCCGGTTCATCGCATTGCAGCGGCACGCCGGCGGCGATCTGCAGGCCGACGGCGGCGAACTTGGCGCCGGTCTTGATCTGCGCATCGTCGGTGTAGCAGACGACCACACCAGGCGCCTCGAAGCCCTTGGCGGCAACGCTCCTGAAGCCGCGCGCCGCCAGCAGCGCACGCACCCGGTCACCGAGTTCCTGCTGTTGCTGGCGCACCTTGGCAAAACCGATGGCCTTGGCCTCCAGCATGGCGTCGCGGAAACGCGCCAGGGCATCGCTGGGCATGGTGGCGTGGTAGGCGTGGCCGCCCTGCTCGTAGGCCTGCATGATCTGCAGCCACTTCTTCAGGTCGCAGGCGAAGCTGGTGCTCTGAGTCGCCTCGACGCGAGCCTGGGCCGCTTCGCTCATCATCACCAGGGCGCAGCAGGGCGAGGCGCTCCAGCCCTTCTGCGGCGCGCTGATCAGCACGTCGATGCCACAGGCCCGCATGTCCACCCAGAGGGTGCCGGAGGCGATGCAGTCGAGCACGAACAGGCCGCCAACCGCATGCACCGCGTCACTCACCGCGCGCAGGTAGTCGTCCGGCAGGATCATGCCCGAGGAGGTTTCAACATGCGGGGCGAACACTACCTGCGGCTTCTCGGCGGCAATGGTGACCAGCACCTCGTCCAGTGGCGCCGGGGCGAAGGCGGCCTGAGGGCCGTCGGCGACCGGGCGTGCCTTGAGCACGCGCGCTTCGGAAGGAATCCGGCCCATGTCGAAGATCTGCGTCCAGCGGTAGCTGAACCAGCCGTTGCGGATCACCAGGCACCTCTGCTCGGTCGCCAACTGCCGCGCCACCGCTTCCATGCCATAGGTGCCGCTGCCCGGGACCACCGCCACGGCGTGGGCGTTGTAGACCTGTTTCAGGGTGGCGGAAATATCGCGCATCACGCCCTGGAACGACTGCGACATATGGTTAAGCGAGCGGTCGGTGTAGACCACCGAATATTCGATCAGGCCATCGGGATCGATGTCGGGGCAGATTTGGGACATGGCAGGCTCCAGCCAAAAAAGGTTCGAACAGAACCTGCCCCAACCCCGAGCAAATGACAAGGCCGCAAGGCACTCGGGTAGAATGCGCAGCCCTTCTTAAACCGTTCCGCCGCCATGACCACACGCACCTCACCCAACGCTCATCACGTCGCCATCATCGGCGGCGGCCCGGCCGGGCTGATGGCTGCCGAAGTGCTGGCGCAAGGCGGCGTACGCGTGGAGTTGTTCGATGCCATGCCCTCGGTGGGGCGCAAATTCCTGCTGGCCGGCGTCGGCGGCATGAACATCACCCATTCCGAGCCCAAGGACGCCTTTATCGGCCGTTACGGCGAGCGCCAGGCCGAGGTCGCAAGGCTCCTGCACGAATTCGATGCCGATGCCCTGCGCGCCTGGATTCATGGCCTGGGTATTGACACCTTCGTCGGCACCTCAGGCCGCGTGTTCCCCAGCGACATGAAGGCCGCACCGATGCTGCGCGCCTGGCTGCGCCGCCTGCGCGAGCTGGGCGTGATCATCCATACCCGCAGCCGCTGGCTGGGCTGGAACCAGGACGGCAGCCTGCGAATTGCCAGCTCGGACGGTGAGCGCGCACTGGCCGCCGACGCATGCGTGCTGGCCCTGGGCGGCGGCAGTTGGGCGCGCCTGGGTTCCGACGGGGCCTGGGTACCGCTGCTGCAGGCGCGCGGCATCGAGGTGGCAGCGCTGAAACCGAGCAACTGCGGCTTCGAGGTGGCTGGCTGGAGCGAATATCTGCGCGAGAAATTCGCCGGTGCACCGCTGAAGAACGTATCCCTGAGCCTGCCCGACCAGGCGTTTCGCATCGGTGAATTCGTGCTGACTGCAGGCGGCATCGAAGGCAGCCTGGTGTATGCCTTTTCCGCAGATATACGCCGCGCCATCGAGGCCGATGGCCAGGCGCTGATCCACCTCGACCTGCTGCCACAGATGCCGCTGGCCAGACTGCAGCAGGCACTGGCCAAGCCGCGCGGCAAGCACTCGATGGCCAAGCACCTGCACCGCCAGGCCGGCCTCGACGGGGTGAAGGCCGCCCTGCTGCGCGAACTGGCACCTGCTGCTGCCTTTGCCGAGCCGGCCGACCTGGCGCCCTGGATCAAGGCGCTGCCGATTACCCTGCTGCGCACCCGGCCGCTGGATGAAGCGATCAGCAGCGCCGGCGGCGTGCCCTTTGCGGCGCTGGATGACGGTCTGATGCTCAAGTCGCTGCCCGGCGTGTTCTGCGCCGGCGAAATGCTCGACTGGGAAGCGCCCACCGGTGGCTACCTGCTCACCGCCTGCTTCGCCAGCGGACGGGTGGCGGCACAGGGCTTGTTGGAGTGGTTGCAGGCCACCGCACACTCGTAGCCCGGATGCAATCCGGGGGCTATCTGCGCAATGTCCCGGATTGCATCCGGGTTACGACTGAAAATACCGTGACGCCACACAGCCCGTAGGGCGAGTTGGAACCCGCCACTATGACCTGGCGGGTTTCACCCGCCCTACGCCTGAAAAACCGCTGAAACCACTGTGACGCCACACGGGCTGCGTCTATGCTGAATTTCAGCGTTTCCCCACACAGGTAATCCCCCGCCGTGATCCCGCTGCTGGTCTGCGACGACTCCAATATGGCGCGCAAGCAATTGATCCGCGCCTTGCCGGCTGAATGGCCGGTTTCCCTCAGTCAAGCGAGCAACGGCGAGGAGGCGTTGGCCCTGATCCGCCAAGGCCTGGGTCAGGTCATGCTGCTCGACCTGACCATGCCGGTGCTCGACGGCTACCAAACACTCGCGGCGCTGCGCGCCGAAGGGCTCAAGAGCCAGGTCATCGTGGTATCCGGCGATGTGCAGGAAGAAGCGGTACGTCGCGTACGCGAGCTGGGCGCGCTGGCGTTTATCAAGAAACCCGCCGATCCGGAAATCCTGCGCCAGACGCTGATCGGGCTGAAACTGTTCGACCCTCAGACCACACCGGGTGCGCAGGCCCAGGCAGCGGCATTGTCGGAGCTCAAGGTCAGTTTTCGTGATGCCCTGCGCGAAGTGAGCAACGTCGCCATGGGCCGCGCCGCCGCGCTGCTGGCCAAGGTGCTCGGGGTGTTCGTGCAGCTGCCGGTGCCGCAGGTAAACATCTTCGAGGTCAGCGAACTGCATATGACCCTGCTCGACGCCCAACGCGGCGAGCGCTTCAGCGCCATCTGCCAGGGTTTCATCGGCGAGGCCATCGCTGGCGAGGCGCTGCTGCTGTTCCACGATTCAGAAGTGGACGACATGGCGCGCCTGCTCGGCTGGCAGCCGAAGAACGAGGCCGAAACCTCGGAAATGCTCCTGGACCTGGCCAGCATCATCACTGGAGCCTGCCTGGCCGGCATCGCCGAGCAGCTCGACCTGCGCTTCTCCCAGGGCCACCCGCAACTGCTCGGCCAGCACGCCAGCCTTGACCAGCTCATCCAGATCAATCGTCAGCGCTGGCGCAAGACCCTGGCCGTGGAGATCAGCTACAGCCTGGAAGGCCACGCCATCCATTTCGACCTGCTGCTGTTGTTCACCGAAGACTCGATCAAGCGCCTGACCGCCAAGATCGGCTACCTGATGGAGTAAGGCCATGCCCGCGCAGATCGATATCAAGGAAGTCCACTGGCTGCTCGACATCGTGCAATGCATCGACGTTGGCGTGGTGGTGCTCGACCGCCAGTACCGCATCGAGGTGTGGAACGCCTTTATGGAAAACCATTCCGGACTGGGGCCGGATCAGGTGCAGGGGCGCTCGCTGTTCGAGCTGTTCCCCGACATTGATCGCCCCTGGCTGGAGCGCAAGGTGGAAAGCGTCGTGCAACTCGGCACCCGCGCCTTCAGCCTGTGGCAGCAGCGCCCCTACCTGATGCGTTTCAAGAGTTACCAACCCATCACCGGCCAGGCCGACTTCATGTACCAGAACGTCACCCTGCTGCCGCTGGCCGGCCAGCCGGTGGAGCACGTGTGCCTGGTGATCTACGACATGACCGCTGCCGCCGTGCAGAACGGCGGTACGCAGTAAGCTCAGCGAACTCCATCCTGTGGGAGCGGGCTTGCCCGTCAATGCCCGCGCCATTTGCCTAACAGCCTCGAGAAAGGACCATCCATGCTGCGCAGCGTCGAACTGAAAACTTTCGTCCCGGCACGGGACTTTGCCTTGAGCATGGATTTCTACCAGGCCATGGGCTTCAGGCGCGGCTGGTCAGACGATCAGATGGCCTACTTCAGCCACGGCGAGCATTGCGCCTTCCTGCTGCAGAACTTCTACGTCAAGGAGCAGGCGGAGAACTTCGTCATGCACCTGCTGGTGGAGGACGTCGATGCCTGGTGGCAGCAGATTCAGCAAGCACGCCTGGACGAGCGTTTCGGTACGCGGCTGATCCCGCCGCAGGATCAGCCCTGGGGCATACGCGAGTTCATGGTGTTCGACCCCAGCGGCGTGCTCTGGCGCATCGGCCAGAACAGCTGACTCGTCGCGGCTAAAGCCCCTCCCACATGGAACAAGCTGCGCCTGTGAGAATGAAGCTATTCACTTAGAGCTTTATGAGCTTGGCTCCGCTCTCCCATTTATTAGGGGCACGCCTGGTGGAGAGCAGTTGGGGAGAGGGCTGAAAACACCGCAAAACTGCCAATTCCCCCCTCTCCCTAACCCTCTTACAGAGGGCGAGGGGACTGGTGGTGTTCGACCGTTTCCTGTAAGAGCGACATTACGCCTGTGGGAGGGGCTTTAGCCGCGAGCTTTTCCGATGACTACTTCTTGCCGCCCTTGGGCTTGCTGCCGAAGCTCGGCACCTTGCGTACTGCCTTGACCTTGGGCTTGGCGTCTTCTTCCTCGAACCAGCGGCCGAGGTGGATATTGCCCTTGCCGCCCGCCTTGCCCGCGCCGGGGATCAGCTTCTGCTTGGGCTTCTTGGGCTTCTTCAACACCTGGCCACCGACCGCCGTCAGCGGTACGCGGTGATCGGGGATGAAGTCCGGCTCGTCGACACGCTTGATCAACTGCTGGGTCAGGTTCTCGATCGCCGCCAGCTGGTCCACCTCATCGGCGCAAACCAGGGAGATCGCCTCGCCTGTGCTGCCGGCGCGGCCGGTACGGCCGATGCGGTGCACGTAGTCTTCGGCATTGATCGGCAGGTCGAGGTTGACCACCAGCGGCAGGTCGTCGATATCCAGGCCACGCGCAGCCACGTCGGTGGCCACCAGGATCTGCACCTCGCCGGCCTTGAAGCGCTCCAGCGCGCGCAGGCGGCTCGGCTGCGGCTTGTCGCCATGGATCGAGTCGGCCGACACGCCCATGGCCAGCAGTTCCTGCTCCAGCTGGTCGACACCCTTGCGCGTCTTGGCGAACACCAGCACCTGGCCCCAACGCTTTTGCTGCAGCAGATGCAGGAACAATTCGCTCTTGCGCTTCTTGTCCACCGGGATCAGCCACTGTTTGACTGTCTTGGCGGCAGCGTTACGCGGGCTGACTTCCACCGACAGCGGGTCGCGCAGCAACTCGCCGGCCATCTGCCGGATGGCATCGGAGAAGGTGGCGGAAAACAGCAGGGTCTGGCGCTTTTTTGGCAGCGCGCTGAACAGCTCGTCCAGCTCGCGGGCGAAACCGAGGTCGAGCATGCGATCGGCTTCGTCGAGTATCAGGGTCTGCAGCTGGGAAAACTTCACCGCGTTCTGCCGGTACAGGTCGAGCAAACGGCCCGGCGTGGCCACCAGCACGTCGACGCCCTTGCGCAATTTCATCATCTGCGGGTTGATGCTGACCCCGCCGTACACCGCATAGCTGGTCAGCGGCAGATTCTGGCCGTAGGTCTGGAAGCTCTGCAGCACCTGTTCGGCGAGCTCCCGGGTCGGCGTCAGCACCAGCGCGCGCACCGAGTTGCTGGCCACCTGCGGGCCTTCCAGAGTCAGGCGCTGCAGCAGCGGCAGGGCGAAACCCGCGGTCTTGCCGGTGCCGGTTTGCGCCGCCGCCATCAGGTCGCGACCCTTGAGCACGGCGGGGATGGCCTGGCTCTGCACCGGCGTCGGGGTCTGGTAGTCGAGTTCGGCGAGAGTGCGCAGCAGCGGCTCGATCAAACCAAGGGAGGCGAAGGTCATGGGGCAACCGAATCGGAAAGGAAACAGGCGCGCAGTTTAACCTGTCCCCACCCGTAGGAGCGGCTTCAGCCGCGAAAATCGCCGCTGCGGCTGCATGGATGCGGGAGGTAGAACGAAGCAGGATGCCCGAGTGGAAAGCGTCTCTCACAAAGCATCCTGAAATCTGCGGCGTTCTCTTCCGAAAAAGGCTTCGCGGCTGAAGCCGCTCCTACAGGAACGAGGCAAACCCGTAGCCCGGATGCAATCCGGGACCATGCACCACTTTCCCCGGATTGCATCCGGGCTACCAACCCGCAGCAGCTTCAGCCGCAGCAACCCCAACGCATAAGACAAACCGAAGGAGCGGCTGGGCGGCATACCGCTTCAGCCCGCGAGCTTTTATCGCGGCTAAAGCCGCTCCTACGGATACGAGGCAAACTCAGCTGGCGGTGGCCAGCAACGCCCGCACCTTGGCCGCCGAAAGGCTCTGCAACTGGCAGAGAAAGGCATGATCGGCCTGGTGCCGGCCGTGGCGTTCGCGCAGAAGGCCGAACAGGTGCAGGGTCAGGTTCGCCGCCATCTCGGCATCGGCCAGGGCGCGGTGAGCGCGGCCGGTATCCGGCAGGCCGGCCCAGGTGTTGAGGTTGCCCAGCTTGTGGCTCGGCGCCTCCGGCAGCAGGCGCCGCGACAGCAGCAACGAACAGGCGAAAGGCTGCAGGCGACGGCGCCGAACGCGCGCCAGCTCGGCGTCCCAGAACTTCTGGTCGAAGGAGGCGTTGTGCGCCAGCAGCGGGCGCTCACCGATGAAGTCGGCCACCTCGTTCATCACCTGCTCAGAAGGCGGCGCCTTGCGCAGCATGGCGTTGCTGATGCCGGTCAGTTGCTCGATGAACGGCGGCACCCAGGCGCCACTGTTCATCAGGCTCTGGTAACGGTCGACGATGCGCCCGTCCTCGATGATCGCCACGCCGATCTCGGTGGCGCGCGCCTGGGTCGGCGATACGCCGGTGGTTTCAAAGTCGATTACTGCGATGGATTCCACGTAAGTCTCAATGATTGCGGAGCAAAAGATCACCCTCGATGGGCACGTACAGGCTGGCGGCGCGGATCAGCGACTGCGCCGTCAGCCCCGGCGCGCCGAAGGCGATGGTTTCCACACCACGGCTGCGCACGCGCTCGAGCAACAGGTCGAAGTCGCCATCGCCCGAGGCCAGGACGATCTCGTCGACGCGCTCGACCGCGTCGAGCACGTCGATGGTGATGCCCACGTCCCAGTCGCCCTTGGCCGAGCCGTCGGCGCGCTGGATATAGGGCTTGAGCTTCACGGTGAAACCCAGCTTGCGCAGGATCTGCTGGAACTGCTGCTGCTTGGCGTCGCCGCGGTCGATGGCGTAGGCGTAGGCCTCGACGATCACGCCGCGGCGGCTGACCTCGGCCCACAGCACGCTGTAGTCGAAATGGCAGCCATGCACCTGGCGCACCGTGTAGTAGAGGTTCTGCACATCGGCGAATACGGCGATCTTCTTCACCGGGAGTCCTCGGGGGTGACGAAGGCGCCAGTATGCCAGAGCTGGCAGCATCCTGCGTTCAGGGCTGGCCGGGGCGCGACGCAGCCCCTATCCTTGCCGCCATGACGCCTCTAGACCGCCTCTGCCAGCGCAACCTTGACCTGCTCCAACGCCTGCAAATCAGCCATCGCCTGATCGAGCACGAAGCCGTGCTGGACTACCCCACCGCCCACGCCGTGCGCCAACGCTTCGGCCTGCACGGCGTGGAGAGCAAGAGCCTGTTCCTGCGCGTCGATGCGCAGCGCTACGCGATGCTGGTCACCCTTGAAGGCGCTCGCGCCGACTGGACCAAACTAAAAGCGCTGCTCGGCAAGCGTCCGCGCATCGCCAGCGACGAAGAACTGAGCGAGCACACCGGCTGCGTGCCGATGTGCGCCTGCCCGTTCGGCCATGACGCCGCCATCACTCTGCTGATCGACCGCGCAGTGCTGGCCTGCGACTTCCTGCTGTATTCACCCGGCCCGCCGCAGTTGACTCTGGAAGTGCCTGGCGGTGAATTGCCGCGCCTGCTCGCCGCACTGCCCAATGCGCAGCTGGAATACCCTTGAACCTATCCCGGCAACCCGCCACAGTGCGGGCGCCCTGACATTTGGTAACCCGTCGATGAGCCCACTTTCCGTTTTGCGCGACGCCTGGTTCTTCTCCAGCCACAACCTCGCCGCCATCGCCCGCCTGACCCTGCCGCTGTTGCTGCTCGAAGCCATTGCCCAGACGCTCCTCGCCGCCCAGCTTGGCGAAGGCGCCAACCCGGCCTATGGCGTGCTGCTCGGCATTCTCTTCTACCCGCTGTACGCTGCGCCGCTGATTCTCTTCCTGCATGCCCGCAGCATCGGGCAGACGCCCGGCAGCGCGCAGCTGTTCGCGGCCGGTCTGCAGCTGTGGCCGACCTTCGCCCTGATGACCGGCCTGAGCACCCTGGCGATCATGCTCGGCCTGTCGTTGTTCATCGTGCCGGGTATCTGGATCATGATGCGCCTGGCCTTCTCCGAACTGATCCTGGTGCTGCGCCAAGAGCCGCCAATGCGCGCCCTGCAAGCCAGCTTCGCGCTGACCGAGGGGCGCTTCTGGCCGGTGTTCGCCTGCCTGGCCAATGTGCTGGTGCCGCTGTGGCTGCTGGACTGGTGGACGCAGCCGAATCACAGCGACACCCTGCTGTGGGTGCTGCATCAGACCGGCAACGGTTTCCTCCAGCTGTTCGCCATCGTCGTGCTATTCCGCCTGTTCATGCTGCTCGAACCGCAGCAGGCGGCAGATGGCGAGAACAGCGACTAGGCTTGCCAGTCCACCCTTCTGGAGCGCTTGCCATGAGCGACAGCAACCCGAGCATCCTGTCCCACGTATCCATCGGCACCAACGACTTCGAGGCAGCCAGCGCCTTCTACGCCAAGGTGCTGGCCACTCTTGGTTGCAAGGAAATCATGCGCCATCCCGGCGCGGTGGCCTTCGGCCGCGAATTTCCCGAGTTCTGGGTGCAGACGCCGATCAATGGTCAACCGGCCACGCTCGGTAACGGCAGTCACTTCGGTTTCGTCGCCCCGGACAAGGAATCGGTGCACGCCTTTCACCAGGCCGCGCTGGAGGCCGGAGCACGCGACGAAGGCCAACCGGGGCCGCGCCCCGAATACGGCGAACCCTACTACGGCTGCTTCGTCAGGGATCTCGACGGCCACAAGATCGAGGCGGCGTACTGGGACATGGCGCTGATCTACGAGCTATACGTGGAGCCGAAAGAACACGGCTGAAATGCCGTTAGTGGCCCGCCACCACGGGCTGGTAGCGCAGCGCGGCATTGGCGATCCAGCCTTCGCGCAGCAGGCTCTCAAGCGCCGTGGCCAGCTCCGGCATGCGCTCCAGGCGCTTGCGCGAGAAGCCGATGTAAAGCTCGGTGCGGACCCCGGGCTGGAAGGCGGCCTTGACGATGCGCCCGGCCAGCCCAGGATCGAGCAGCGAATAGTCGACCTGACAATCCGTACCGACCAGGGCGTCGATGCGACCACGCGCCAGCATCTCCAGGAGCTGATGCTCGTTGCTGACGCCAACCTTGTTCAGCGCCTGATCAGCATCGAACGGCTGGAAATAGGCCGACTCCAGCACATAGCCGATACGCAGCCCGCGCAGCGAGGCATAGTCATTCAAGCGCGTCGCCAGCGCTGGATTGGCGTAAAAGCGCGGCGAGCAGGTGTAGTACGGCGTATGCAGATAGCGAATGTAGCGTTCGCGTTCCGGCGTCCTGGCCAGGCCGGTCATCAGGTCGGCAGTCCCCTGCTCCAGCGCCGCCAGCCCACGCGCCCAGGGCGCCCGCTGTACCTCGAACTGCATGCCGGTGCGCCGCGACAACTCATCGAGCAGATCGATATCCAGCCCGTGCAGACGGCCATCCTCCCGGTCCATGCGAAACGGCGGCCACAGGTCGGTCATGACACGCAACGGCTGTACTTGCTCGGCCCGGCATAACGGCGCCAGCACCAGCAGAAGCAGCAGCCAGATACGCATCAGACGCGCCCTTGATTCGGCGGTTTGAGCCCGGAAAGCCGCGGCAGCAGCACGCGCTCGAACAATCTCGGGAAGAAGCGCGCCAGCACCCGCGCGCGCCAGTCGACATTCGACAGCACCAGCAGCCGTCGACGTTTGAGCGCGCCGTGGTAGATGGCCTCGGCGACATCCTGTGGCGAGGCGACCTTGCCCATCGCCAGCGTCGCCTGTGCGGCCACCGAGCCATCGCCGACCAGGGCGTTCTTGCGCAGGTCGGTGGCGGTGAAGCCAGGGCACACCAGCATCACGTTCACACCCGAGCCCTTGAGCTCGTAGCGCAGCGTTTCGAACAGGCCATGCAGCGCGTGTTTGCTGGCGTTGTAGGCGCTGCGGTAGAGCAAGGGCGCGATACCCGACAGCGAACTGAGCACGATGATCTGCCCGCGCCGGGCGATAAGACTGGGTAGCGCCGCCTGAGTGCAGTGCAGCGCACCGAAATAGTTGACCGCCATGACCCGCTGGAAGACCTCCAGGCTGGTCTCGGCGAACGTGCTGCGGTGGGTGATGCCGGCATTGTTGATCAACACGTCGATCCCGCCGAAACGCTCCACTGCCAGGGCCACGGCGCGCTGCACCGCCTCGGCATCGGCGACGTCGCAGAGCAGCCCCAGGGCCTCGGCGTTATGGTGATCGGCCAGGTGCTGCACCAGGCTATCCAGCGCTGCCTGCTGCAGATCGAGAATCACCAGCCGTGCCCCGGCCTGCGCCAGACGCATGGCCAGCGCCCGACCGATACCGGCGCAACCGCCAGTGATCAGCACCACCTTGCGGTCGAATACCTTGTTGGCAAATACCTTGCGATACATGGGTGACTCCCGGCGGCCCAGTGTCAGCGACAAGCCCGAACCATAGCCTCAACGCTGCTCACTTAGGGTTGCACACGTTTTTGCTCCCCTCTCCCATTTGTGGGAGCGGGGCTGGGGAGAGGGCCGAAAACACCGCAAACCGCCGGTTTCCCTCTGCCTGCCCCTCGCCCAAAAGGGGCGAGGGAAGTGATCGTGCTTGACCGTTTCCTGAGTGAACAGCATTGGGAACCATCGCCCGGCCTGTCAAACCTTTCAGCATGGTACTGCAGGCGCATGACAGGCGAAGCGGCCAGTGAAATGCGCAGCTCACAGCCTGGGACGAAGTTGCGCACTGGGTTATGCTCGCCTGCTTCCAGCATAGTCGCCCGCTTCGCCATGTCTTTGCACCGCCCGCTTCGCCTGCTGCTGTTCATTGCCCTGCCGTTACTCATTCTACTGATCGCCCTGGTCTACAGCCTGACCTGGCGCCCGCTGCCACGTGAGAACGCGCCCGTGACCTGCGATGGTCAGGTGCCCCAGCTGCAACCCGGCCAGGCGCTCAAGGTGATGACCTGGAACGTGCAGTACCTGGCCGGCAAGCGCTACGTGTTCTGGTACGACCTGCCCGGCGGCGACGGCCCGGACGAGCGCCCGAGCAGCGAGGACCTGGCGCTGACGCTCGATGAAGTGGTGCGCGTGCTGCGCGATGAGCAGCCGGACGTGGTGCTGTTGCAGGAGTTGCATGACAACGCCAAGGCCAGCGACCACCAGGACCAGTTGGCCCTGCTGCAGGCGCGCCTGGGCGACCTCTATCCATGCAGCGCCCAGGCGTTGTACTGGAAGGCTGCCTTCGTACCGCACCCGCGCATTCTCGGCAGCGTCGGCATGAAGCTGGGCACCCTCAGCCGCTTCCAGATCACCCGCGCCGAACGCCTGCAGCTGCCCATGCTCGAGGCCGATCTGCTGAGCCGCCAGTTCCAGCTCAAGCGCGCGCTGCTGGTCAGCTACCTGCCCGTTCGCGGCGGCGAAGAACTGGTGGTGATCAACACCCATTTCGATGCCTTCGCCCAGGGCCAGAACACCATGCAACGCCAGGTGCAGATGACCGACGACCTGCTCCAGCAACTGCAAGGCGCGGGTAAGACCTGGGTACTGGGCGGCGACCTCAATCTGCTGCCACCCGGTCAGTTCCAGCGCCTGCCGGAGGATCAGCGCAGCTGGTACGCCGCCGACAGCGAACTACAGGACCTGGCCCGCCGCTACCCGATGATCCCCAGCCTGCAACAGGCCAGCGGCGTGGAGCAGGCGCAGTGGTACACGCACTTCCCCAACGACCCGGCCGCCCGCGGCCCCGATCGCACCCTCGACTATCTGTTCCATAGCCCGCGCCTGACCCCGCTCGCCAGCCTGGTTCGCCAGCACGATACGCTGACCATTTCCGACCACCTGCCGGTAATCGGCCGCTTCTTTCTGCCCAGTCAGCAATAGACCGGGCTGGACAAGCCAACCCGGTCTTGTCCATCCTCAGCGGGCACCATCGAATGAAAAGACGGCGAAGAGCCGCGAGCCAAATGCCAAGACGCTTCTGCCTGATGTTCATCGCCCTGTTCTGGCTGTCGGCTGCCCACGCTGCCGAGACCAGGCAGCGCATTCATGTGGGTTACTACGAGTTTCCGCCCTACTCCTATACCGACGCCCAGGGCCAACCAAGCGGCTCGGGGCTGGAGCTCACCGCGCGCCTGCTCGATGCGGCGGGCTATGAGGCCGACTTTCGCTCCTACCCCGGCGCCCGCCTTTACAGCGGCCTGCTCGACGGCAGTATCCAGCTCTGGGCCGGCGCATCAGGCAAGCCGGAACTGGCCGAGCACACCTTCGAGGGCAGGCATCTGCTGGGCGAGATCACCCTCAACTTGTACTTTCGCCAGGATACGCCGGCGCCGATCATTCCGGACGAGTTGCACGATCGTGGGGTGATCCTGATCACCGGCTACAGCTACTGGCAGGACATCAATCAATGGCTGGAAGATCCAGCTCGCAACATCATCCATCACCGTACCCGCAGCCATACCTCGGCTCTGGAAATGCTCCTGCGTCGACGCGCCGACTACCTGCTGGACTATCGCGCCCCCATCGAGCAGGCCATGCGAGAGCTGGGCATGGGCGACCTGCCTTTCGTCGAAGTGCAACGCCTGCCGCTGAGGATGATCTACTCGCGCCGTGCGCCGGGTGCCGAGCGCCTGCGCGACGACCTGGATCGGGCCTACCAGCAGTTGCAGGATGCCGGCGAGGATCTGTGGCTGTATTGATCCCTCACTCACCACGCAACCTGGCCAGCGCTCGCTCCAGGCTGGCGTGCGACAGCTCGCCCAGATGGCTGCCGATCTGCCGCCCCTCGGCGTCGTAGAACAGCGTGGTCGGCAGTGCGCGCGAACCCACCAGTTGCCCCAACTTGACCTGTTCGTCGAGCAGCAGGTGGTCCAGGCTCAGTTGCTGGGCGGCAAGGAACTCGCTTACCAGCGCGGCGCTTTCCCCCTGGTTGACGAACAGGAAGGTGATCGCGGACTCGCGCTGCTGCGCCTGCATCAACACCGGCATCTCGCGCCGGCACGGTGGGCACCAGGTGGCCCACAGATTGACCACCAACGGCTGCCCGGCGTAATCGCGCAGGTTCACCGGATTGCCCTGCAAGTCCCGCACTTGAAGATCAGGCAGCCGCGTGCCCTGCTCCAACGCGTGCAGCATCAGGTTGCCAGCGAGCCATACCGCCAGGCCGACGCCCATCGCCACCCCCAGCGGGCGCCGCAACGGCGCCTGACGCCAGCAGTACCAACCCCCCAGCGCCAGCCCGGCGAGCACACCCGGCCAGGCTATGAAACCGCCATCACGAATATCCACCACACGCCACGGCGCATCGCGGTAGAACTCGGCATACACCAGCACGAAGGCCAGCCGCGCCACCAACAGCCCGACCAGCAGTGAGCGAAACAGCTGGCGCTCGGGGTTGCAGCCGTGACGGCGACCAATCAGCCAGCCTACCAGCGTCGCCACCAGCAGGCTGCCCAACAGCAGCACATGGGTGACACCCAGGGCCAGCGGCCCGACATTCAGGGTCAGCATCGGCTTCTCACTTTCTCGGTTTGGCCCGCGCAGTGGGCTCGGCGATCAACGGGTCATCAGGCCAGTAGTGCTTGGGGTAACGCCCCTTCAGATCCTTCTTCACATCGATGTAGGTATTGGCCCAGAAGCTGGCCAGATCCTGGGTTACCTGCACGGGCCGACGCGCCGGCGACAACAGGTGCAGCTTGAGGCCGAGACGACCGCCGGCGATGCGCGGCGTGGCGGCCAGGCCGAACAGTTCCTGCAGGCGCACGGCGAGCACCGGCGGGTTTTCCGTGTAGTCGATGGCGATGCGCGAGCCGGACGGCACGCTCAGAGCACGCGGCGCCAGCTCGTCAAGGCGTTGCGGCAGCGGCCAGGGCAGCAGCGTTTGCAGGATCGATGGCAGGTCGAGATTGGCGAAATGGCTGAGGCGGTTGACCTTGCCCAAGTAGGCCGGCAGCCACTGATCGAGCGTCGCCAGCAGCGCAGCATCGGACAGATCCGGCCATTCGCTTTGGTCCTGTTGCTGCAAATCTAGGTCGCGCAGCAGCGCCACGCGCGCCTGCCACTGGCGCAGCTCCGGCGTCCAGGGCAGCAGTTCCAGACCCTTGCGTCGCACCAGGCCGACCAGGGCGCGGCTGCGCGTGTCCTCACCCAGTGTGGCCAGCGCCTGGCGCTCCAGCACCAGTTCGCCCACCTTGCGCTGACGCTCGGCGCGCAGCACGCCTTCGCGCTCGTCCCAGTCGAGTACCTCCAGCGTCTGTACCTGCTCGGCCAGTTCGCGCTCGAACAGCGCCGGATCGAGATCGGCCGCCAGATAGATACGCTCCTCGCGCTGGCCCTGGCGACTGCCCAGGTCTGCTACTACCAGCCATTCGTGCTTCATCAGCGCATCGGCTTCAGCGAACTGCGCGGCGCGACCGTTGGCCAGGCGGTAGTCGGCGCCACCAGGGCGGCGCTGCTGGGCGATGCGGTCGGGGTAGGCGAAGGCCAGCAGGCAGCCGAGCCAGCGCGGGTGCTCGGGGTCGCTCACCGCCTGGCTTACCGGCCGGCCCCGGAGCAGTCCCTGAAATTGCTTGGCCAACTGCCGCGCGCGCTGCACGCCACCCTGGGCCGAGCGCGCGGCACGGCTTTCGCCGCTGAGCAGGGCCAGGCGACTGTGCAGATCGGCGCCAGCACCCCGAAGAATGTCGCGCTCGGACAGCAGCGCCGCCAGATCGCACGCCAGCGCACCGAGCCCCAGCGCCTGACCGCGCAGTAGCAGATGGGCGATACGCGGATGGCTCGGCAGCTCGGCCATGGCCTGACCATGGGCATTGAGCGCGCCACGCTCGTCCAGCGCGCCGAGACGACCGAGCAAGTCCAGCGCCTGGGCATAAGCAGCCGGTGGAGGCAGGTCGAGCCAGCCCAGCTCCTGCGGCGTGACGCCCCAACGCAGCAGTTGCAGGGCCAACCCGGACAGATCGGCCGCAAGGATTTCCGCGCCGGAATAGGCGCTGAGTTGTTCGTGCTGCGCCTGCGACCACAGGCGATAGCAGGCGCCTGGCTCAAGGCGGCCGGCGCGGCCGGCACGCTGGGTGGCGGAAGCGCGGGAAATGCGCTGGGTATCGAGGCGGGTCATGCCGCTGGCCGGGTCGAAACGCGGCACCCGCGCCAGGCCGGCATCGACCACCACACGCACGCCGTCGATGGTCAGGCTGGTCTCGGCAATGTTGGTGGCCAGCACCACCTTGCGCTTGCCCGCTGGAGCCGGTTCGATGGCCGCGCGTTGCGCGGACAGTTCCAGCTCGCCATGCAGCGGGCAGAGCAGGATGTCGTCGCGACCGGCCAGCGCCTCGCCCAGTTGCTCGGCCACGCGGCGAATCTCGGCCTGTCCCGGCAGGAACACCAGCAGGCTGCCGGGCTCATCGGCCAGCGCCTGCTGTACCGTCTGCAGCACGCGCGGTTCGACCCACTCGCCCGATTGGAACGGCGCGCCCCAGCGGATATCCACCGGAAACATGCGCCCTTCGCTGCGTAGTACCGGGGCGTCGCTCAGCAAGGCGGCCAGGCGCTCGCCTTCGAGGGTCGCCGACATCAGCAGCACCTTGAGCGGCATCTCACCACTGTCCGCAGCACGGAACATGGCGCGGCCATTGAGGGTCAGCGCCAGAGCAAGGTCGGCATCGAGACTGCGCTCGTGGAACTCGTCGAATATCACCAGACCAACGCCGTCCAGCGCCGGGTCGTCCTGCAGACGGCGGGCCAGGATGCCCTCGGTGACCACCTCGATTCGGGTGTTCGGTCCCACCTTGCTATCCAAACGGATGCGGTAGCCGACCGTCTCGCCGACGCGCTCGCCCAGCTCGCTGGCCAGGCGCTCGGCCGCAGCGCGCGCCGCCAGCCGGCGCGGTTCGAGCATGAGGATCTTCTGCCCGCGCAACCAGGGCGCGTCGAGCAATGCCAGCGGCACGCGGGTGGTCTTGCCCGCACCGGGCGGCGCCTCCAGCACGACTTCGTGGCGGGCGCTCAGAGCATCGCGCAGGGCGTGTAACAGGGCGTCGATCGGCAGGTCGTTCATGGTATCTCCACAACAGGCCGGCGATTATAACGGCGAACTGCCAGACGCCCCGCGAGTCATAAACAGCGCACAGCAGTTTTACAATCAACGCCTTGCTATAGTTGCGCCACTTTTTTCTGGAGGTGCTCATGCGCACGAAATCCCGCGTTATTGCCGGCCTTGTCGCCGCTACCCTGTTCGCTCAACTGACCGCCTGCGGTTCGATTTTCTACCCGGATCGCCGGGGCCAGATCGAAGGCCGGATCGACCCGGTGATTGCCGGGGCCAACGCCATCGGCCTGCTGTTCTACGTGATTCCCGGCCTGATCGCTTTCGCCGTGGATTTCGCCACAGGCGCCATCTACCTGCCCGAAGGCCAGACCGCTCAGGTCGACCCGCAACAGCTCAAGCAACTAATCGGCGCAGACGGCAAGGTCGACCAGTACGCGCTGAAAACGCTGATCGAGACCAGCACCGGCCATCAGCTGCCGCTGGACGATCCGCGCCTGATCCAGCACAGCGGCAACGCCGAGCAACTGGCTGCCTACGGTCTGCGCCCGGCTGCCTGACCCATGCACGACCCGCAGCACGCCAGGCTGATGCGCCTGGCCACCCGGGCAGCGCTGACCGTGGCGCTGACCCTGGTGCTGGCCAAGGCGCTTGCCTGGTGGTTGAGCGGCTCGGTCAGCTTGCTGGCCGGTCTCACCGATTCGCTGCTCGATAGCGCGGCCTCGCTGATCAACCTGATCGCCGTGCACTTCGCTCTGCGCCCAGCCGACGAAGATCACCGCTACGGCCATGGCAAGGCCGAAGCCCTGGCTGGTTTGGGGCAGGCGCTGTTCATCGGTGTCAGTGCCATCCTCATCGGCCTGCAGGGCGTCGAGCGCCTGCAATCGCCGCAGCAGCTGTCTGCCGAAGGTGTCGGCATTGCCGTGATGCTGCTATCGCTGGCACTGACCGTGGCCCTGCTGCTGTTCCAGCACAAGGTGGTACGTGAAACCGGTTCCACCGCCATCCACGCCGATTCGCTGCACTACCGCTCCGATATCCTGCTCAACGCCAGCATTCTCGCCGCCCTGCTGCTGACCCGCCTCGGCTGGCAGCAGATGGACGCGATCTTCGCCATTGGCATCGCCTTCTACATCTTCTGGAGCGCCATCAGCATCGTCCGTGGCGCGATTGCCGTACTGATGGACGAGGAACTGCCCGCCGACGTCAGTACGCAGATGCACGAGCTGGCGTGCGCCGTCCCTGGCGTGCTCGGCGCACACGATCTGCGCACGCGGGTTTCCGGCACACGCTGGTTCGTCCAGCTACACCTGGAGCTGCCGGGCGAAATGAGTCTGTCGCAAGCTCATGAGCATTGCGAAGCGGTGGAAAAGGCCATCCACGAACGCTACCCCCGCGCCGAGGTGCTGGTGCATGCCGACCCGCAGGAAGTGGTCAGGCATTAACCACGGTCGCCTGCTACCCCGCAACAGCGGGCAATAAAAAAGGGGCCTCGCGGCCCCCTCGGGAAATCTGTCCGGTGCTGGCGATGTTGTCGCCGCTTTCGTCGCCCGCCTGGTTGGGCAGTGCGGACCCGGGTGCCGGTGCGATCCGGTAGGACCGTCGGCGCCGGCTCACCTGGTTGGGCGAGGCCGGTAGGACTTCTCGTCCGGGCCGTGAAACTGAGGTAAAGCTTACGCCTGCCGCACCGAAATAAGATTGCGAAGATTGCTTACAGATCAGACCATTGCGCAATTAATGGCTAAAGGATCACTATTTAGCGCAATGCAATAACGGACTGATGAAAAAATGGACAAACTCGATCGTTACGACCTGAACATCCTCGCTGAATTGCAGCGCAACGCGGCATTGTCCAACCAGGAGCTGGCCGAGCGCATCGGCCTGTCGCCCTCGCCCTGCTCGCGCCGGGTCAAGCAACTGGAAGACGATGGCTACATCACCGGCCAGGTCGCCCTGCTCGACCGCAAGAAACTCGGTCTTAGCCTGACCGCCTACGTGCTGATCGGTATGGACCGGCATACGCCGGAGCGCTTCGAGCATTTCCAGGACGAGATACGCAAATGCCCCGAGGTGCTGGAGTGCTGCCTGGTCACCGGGATGGACGCCGACTACCAGCTCAAGGTGGTGGTGCCGGACATGGATCATTACCAGAAGCTGCTACTGGGCACCCTGACTCGTATCGACGGTGTCTCCAGCGTGCGTTCGAGCTTCGTGCTGCAACAGATTCTCTCCAGCACGCAGCTGCCGTTGCAGCACCTGCGCGACTGAAAGTCGCAGGGTCAAACGGATCATGCCGCGGTCCAAGCCAGGGCGCGTATAATTCTCGCCCTGCGTTTTCCGTCCGAATCACGAGGCACCATGGAAACCGAACAATTCGAAGCTCTGATGATGTACGTCCTGGTAGGCGGCCTGATGCTGTTCATGTTCTTCATCATCTGGGACCTGGCGAAGAAGTCCAAGGCCGGCCGCCTGGGTACTGCCATCCTGTTCCTCGGCCTGGGCCTGTGCCTGTTCGCCTTCCTGGCCAAGCCGATCATCACCTACATCATCGAGACCACGCGCGGCATTCACGGTTGAGCGGTCGCAGTATCGCCAAGCCCGCGCAACACGTCTGATCCTCTCCAGGCCGCCGCCTCGATGCGGCCGGCTGCCCATTCAAGGAGTTGCACATGAGCGCCGCCAATCTGGTGATGCAGAGCTATGGACGCTGCTGCGCCAGCCTCACCTTTTTCGATGATTTCTACCGCCACTTTCTCGCCAGCTCGCCGCTGATCCGCGGGAAATTCGTCAACACCGACATGACCGCGCAGAAGCAACTGCTGCGCCAGGGCATCATGAACCTGGTGATGCACGCGCGCGGCATGCCCGATACCAAGCTACGTGCCCTTGGCGAATCGCACTCGCGCCAGCACCTGGACATTTCCCCCGAACTCTACGACCTGTGGCTCGACGCGCTGCTGCTGACCATCAGCGAACACGACAAGGAGTGCGACGCGGACGTGCGCCAAGCGTGGCGTGAAGTGCTGAACAAAGGTATTGCCGTGATCAAGGCCGGTTATTGACTCAGGTCATCTCGCCAGGGCCCGGCCCTGCGACAAAACGCCCGGCAGATAAACAGTCGTCATTCCCGCCAAGGCGGGAACGCAGAACTGGGCTCCCGCCTTGGCGGGAGTGACGGCAAATGGATTCTTCAGTGTTTCCCCAAGCGACCGCGCGCCGCTACGGCAGCTGTGCCGGGATCTCACGCCACTGGCCAGGTTGCAGGCCATCCAATGTCCAAGGGCCAATGGCCACGCGCACCAGGCGCAAAGTGGGCAGGCCAACCGCGGCGGTCATGCGCCGCACCTGGCGGTTGCGCCCCTCGCGAATCACCAGCTCCAGCCAGACGGTCGGCACGCTCTTGCGAAAGCGCACCGGCGGGTTGCGTTGCCACAGCTCGGGCTCGTCCAGGCGCCGCGCCTCGGCCGGCAGGGTCGGGCCATCATTGAGCGTGACGCCATCGCGCAGCTGCTGCAGTTGTTCCTCGCTCGGCTCGCCCTCCACCTGTACCCAGTAGGTCTTCGCCAGCTTGTGCTTGGGGTCAGCGATACGCGCCTGCAGGCGACCGTCGTTGGTCAGCAGCAACAGGCCTTCGCTGTCGCGATCCAGACGCCCGGCCGGGTAGACGCCAGGCACAGCGACAAAATCCTTGAGGGTGGCGCGACCCTGCTCGTCGTTGAACTGGGTCAGCACGTCGAATGGCTTGTTCAGCAGCAGCAGGCGTGGCTGCGCAGGCGGTGCCTTGGCCACGCGGCGAGGTGCTGCAGGACGGCGATTGGCGGGAGGACGAGGGCGAGACATGCGACGAGCTTCGGCGGAACTAGGCTGCGCAGTGTAACTCACGATAAGCGGCGCTGATGGTCCTTACACGCCCCACCAGACAGGCTAAGCTGCTGATTCACCCCAGCATCGAGGAGCCGTCCATGAGCAACAGCGCCGAACTCGCCACCTTCACCGGCTGGGCCGCCACCGCGCCCAAGGCGCCATTGGAGCGCCTGAGCTACGACCCAGGCCCGCTCGGCGCCGAAGAGGTGGAGGTGGCGGTGGAATATTGCGGCATCTGCCACTCCGACCAGTCGATGATCGACAACGAATGGGGCAATGCCCGCTACCCTTTCATCCCCGGCCACGAGGTGGTTGGCACCATCGTCCGCCTCGGCGAGCAGGCGCGCGGCCTCAAGCTCGGCCAGCGCGTCGGCATCGGCTGGTACAAGGGCAGCTGCATGCATTGCGGCTCGTGCATGGAGGGCTCACACCAGCTGTGCCGCTCGGTCAAACCCACCATCGTCGGCAGTCACGGCGGCTTCGCCGACCGCCCGCGCTCGCACTGGGCCTGGGCCGTGCCGCTGCCCGATGGCCTCGACCCGGCGCTGGTCGGCCCGCTGTTCTGCGCTGGTTCAACGGTATTCAGCCCGCTGCTGGAGTTCGACATTAAGCCCACCGACCGCGTCGGCGTGGTTGGCATCGGCGGCCTTGGCCACCTGGCACTGCGTTTTCTCAATGCCTGGGGCTGCGAGGTGACCGCCTTCACCTCGTCGCTGAACAAGCAGGACGAAGCCAAGCGCCTGGGCGCGCACAAGGTGGTGGCCTCTACCGACAGCGCGGCGATGAAGGCGATTGCCGGCACGCTGGATTTTCTCCTGGTCACCGCCAGTGCGGATCTCGACTGGATCGCCTTGCTCGCCACCCTGCGTGGCAAGGGCCGCCTGCACTTCGTCGGCATCGTGCCCAGCGCCATACCGGTGCACGTGTTCAACCTGATTCCGCAGCAGAAGAGCCTGTCCGGCTCGCCGGTGGGCTCGCCGAGCACCATGGCGACCATGCTGGAGTTCTGCGCGCGGCACCAGATCCTGCCGCAGGTCGAGCAATTCCCCATGAGCCAAGTGAACGCGGCCATCGACCATCTGCGCAGCGGCAAGGCGCGTTATCGCGTCGTGCTCGACGCCAGCAAATGACAGCACGGGCGCAGAGCTGGCATGCTCTGCGCCCCGTTTCATCCAAGATGCCCGCCGCCATGCCGCTGACTCTCGACACACCCAGCCCTGCCGAACTGTCCAACCTGGTGGAAATCTGGGAGGCCGCCGTGCGCGCCACCCACCACTTCCTGCCGGAGAGCGACCTGCAGGTGATCAAGCCGCTGCTGCGCGAGCAGTATTTCCCGGCCGTGCAACTGACCTGCGCACGCGATGAGTCGGGGCGAATCCTGGGTTTTCTCGGCACGGCCGAGGGCATGGTGGAAATGCTCTTCGTCGACCCAGCCTGCCACGGCCAGGGCGTGGGCAAGCGGCTGATGCAGCACGCCATCGACGCGCTGGGCGCCACGCGGGTCGACGTCAACGAGCAGAATCCGCAGGCCGTCGGTTTCTACCAGCACCTGGGTTTCGTCGTGACCGATCGCTCACGACTGGATGGCGGCGGAAGGCCCTTTCCGATCCTGCATATGACACTCAGCCGATAGGCCAGGCTGCGACTATCCCTTCCAGTGCACGCTTGAGTTCGACTCTGCTGGCTGCTGCAGCGAGGCTGATGCGTACCGCATGCCCCGGATTGGCCTCCACCGCGAACACCTCGGCCGGCACCACCTCCACGCCATGCTGCCGACAGGCCTCAGCCAGGCCGGCAGGCGGCGCGCCATCCAGCCACAGGTGCGGCGCCACCGCCCTGCCCTGCGGCATGCGCGGCCCGAGCACACGCGCGGCCAGGCGCCAGCGCTGCTGCAATTCTCCGATCTGCCAGGCCAGACGCCGTTCGGCGACGCCGCTTTCGACCCATTCGCAGGCCAGCGCCAGGCTCAGCGGCGTCACCGCCCAGCGGGTGGCCTGGGCCTCGGGGTCGATACGCTCGAGCAGCTCGGGTGCGCCGGCGATAAAGCCCAGGCGCAAGCCCGGGGCCACGCTCTTGGACAGGCTGCTGATCAGCAGACAGCGTTCGGGCACCTGCACCGCCAGCGGCGCGGCGCTGCCGAGCACGCCGTAGACGTCATCCTCGACGATCCACAGCTCGCGTCGGCGCGCCACCACGGCGATTGCGGCGCGGCGCTCGGCATCCAGACTGGCGCCGGTGGGGTTCTGCAGACAGGGCGTAAGCACCGCGACACGAGCGCCAGTTGCACGCGCCTGGCGGTCGAGGTCGTCGGGCAGGATGCCGTGCTCGTCCATCGCCACACCATGCAGCGGCAGGCGCAGCTGGCGCGCGGCTGCCTTGATCCCCGGCGCGGTGAAGCGCTCCACCAGAATAGGCTCGCCCGCCTCGCACAGCGCCAACAGGGCCGCTGACACACCCTGCTGGGCGCCAGCGCAGAGCAGCAGGCCGTTCGGCGCCAGTTCCAGACCGCGGCGGCGCAGCCAGGTTGCACCGGCCAGATGCGCACGCTCGACCAGCGCCGCCGAGGGATAGGCTTGCAGCGCATCCAGCTCGCCGCGCACAGCCAGCGCGGCGAGGCTGGCGGACAGGTCGCGGTTGTCCGGGTCATGCACCGGCACATTGGTCGACAGGTCGATCAACTCGCCCTGCACGGCCGGCTCCTTGAGGCGGAACAGGCTCGCCTCGCGGCTACCGGCCAGCACGTAGGTGCCGCGGCCGACCTCGCCGGAAACCAGATGCCGACGCGCCGCCTCGCGGTAAGCGAGCATCACCGTGCTCGGGTTGATACCCAGCGTCCAGGCCAGGCGCCGCTGCGGCGGCAGGCGTTCGCCGGGCTTGAGTTCACCGCGGCCGATGGCAGCGGCGATGGCCTCCACCAGGGCGAGGTAGGTGGGCAAAGCGCTGCTGGACAGGTCAGGGAGCCACATTGTTTGCCATGCAATATAAAGATTTACCCATACAATGCGCCGCACTAGCATCGGGGTCAACGCCACTCGGAGTACCCGTCATGTTCGACCTCGCCCAACTGCGCCAGAGCGCCGCACTGGTTCACCGCCATATGGCGCCCACGCCGCAACTGAGCTGGCCATTGCTGGCGCAGCGCACCGGCTGCGAGGTCTGGGTCAAGCACGAGAACCATGCACCCACTGCCGCCTTCAAGGTGCGCGGCGGGCTGGTCTATATCGACGCCCTGCTGCGCCGCGAGCCACAGGTGCGCGGGCTGGTCACCGCCACCCGCGGCAACCATGGCCAGAGCCTGGCGCTGGCTGCGCGCCAGGCGGGCCTGACCATCCGCATCCTGGTGCCGCATGGCAACGCACGCGAAAAGAACGCGGCGATGCGTGCCCTTGGCGCCGAAGTGATCGAGCATGGCCGCGACTTCGACGAAGCCCGCGCCGAAGCCGCGCGCCTGGCCGAACGTGATGGCCTGCACTGGGTGCCGTCACTGCATGAGGATCTGGTGCGCGGCGTGGCCACCTATGCTCTGGAACTGCTGGAGGCGGTACCGAATCTGCGTCGGGTCTATGTGCCCATCGGCCTCGGTTCGGGCATCTGCGGCATGATCCACACCCGCGATCTGCTCGGCCTCGACAGCGAAATCGTCGGCGTGGTCGCCAGTGGCGCCGATGCCTACGCGCAGAGTTTCGAACAAGGCCGGCTGGTGCAGACCGAACGCGCCGAGACACTGGCCGACGGCATGGCCTGCCGCCAACCGCAGCAATTGGCATTGGACGTGATCAGCGCCGGCGCCGCACGCATCCTACGGGTCGACGACGAGGAAATTCGCACCGCCATCCGCGCCTATCACGAGGACACTCACAACCTCGCCGAAGGCGCCGGCGCCGCCGCCCTGGCCGCGTTGATGCAGGAGGGTGAACTCAATGCCGGCCAGCGCGTGGCGGTGGTGCTCAGCGGCGCCAATATCGACCGGCTGGCGCTGGCCGACCTGCTGCGTGACGAAGCGCCAGCCGCAGCCTGACTCAGGCCAGCGGCAGAGGCTCGGCAGGCAGCCGTCCGGGCGTCTGCCGTAACCGGCGCGAAACGCCCCATTCCGCAGCGATCAGCGCCAGCAGCAGGCCGAGCTGAATCAGCACGGCGATATAGAACGGTTTGAATACATGGCTGATCTACCGCTTGAGCAAGCCGAGAAGGAACTCGGCGTGGAAGAGCTGCTCGATACGCGCATCCAGCACCTGATTCAGCACCTTCTCGTTAAGCCCGCTGTAACGGGCGGTTTTCTCCACTGCCATCTCGCCAATCGCCTTGCCCAGCAGACTGGCACGCAGCCGGCCGAGCAGGTCGAAGGCGATGCGCTCGGTAGTCGAGGCGTCGGCGCGCTCGGCAGCTTCTTGCAGCCGCTCATTACGCACATAGTCCAGCGCCAGCTGATTGAGCAGCGTTTGCACACTGACATCACGCGCGGCCAATAGCCCCTGCTGCTCCTGCACCTCGACATAGGCCTGGAAGTCGCTCCAGATGTCGTCGGCCAGTTCCTGCACCAGGGGCGCGTAGCTATCGAGATGGCGATTGATCTGCTGCTGGCTGCCATACAACAACCCACCCTGGAAGCCGAGGAAACCTCCGGCCAGCGGCAATAGCAGAAAGTAGAGTTTCAGCAGCCAGTGGTGCCAGCGGTTATTGCGTGCCAGCCAGCCCAATCGGTGCAACTTGAAAGCCAGCCACAGGCCGGCGACCGCGCCGAACAAAAGCGCCAGAGCTGTGCAGAGAAAAAGACTGAAAAAACTGAAGGGTTCCCACAGCGCCGTGAGCAGCAGACGTGCCTGATCCATGCGTATCGCCTCGTTCATCCATGAGGGCGCGAGTGTAAACCACAGGGCTGCAGGACACTGCCAGGGCGTGGCCGGACTGTGCGCCAGGCCACGCCACTCTTTCAGAGCCTCAGCGGAACGGCGGCTCGTCGAAGCTGCGCAACTTGCGCGAGTGCAGCGAGTCGAGCTGGCTGCGCATCAGCTCCAGCGCCGCGATGCCGATATGCAGGTGCTGGGTCACTGCGCGCTCATAGAAGGCACCCGCCGCACCGGGCAGCTTGATCTCGCTGTGCAGTGGTTTGTCCGACACGCACAGCAGCGTGCCGTAAGGTACCCGCAGGCGATAACCCTGGGCGGCGATGGTGCCGCTCTCCATGTCCACCGCCACCGCGCGCGACAGGTTGATCAGCGGACGCTCCTGCGCCCAGCGCAGCTCCCAGTTGCGATCGTCGTAGGTCAGCACGGTGCCGGTACGCAGGCGCTTTTTCAACTCGTCGCCCTCTTCACCGGTGACCAGCTTGGCGGCCTCCTGCAGCGCCTGCTGCACTTCGGCCAGCGCCGGCAGCGGGATATGCGGTGGCAGCACGCGGTCGAGAATGCCGTCACGGCGCATATAGGCGTGGGCCAGCACGTAGTCGCCGATGGTCTGCGACTGCCGCAGGCCACCGCAGTGGCCGATCATCAACCAGCAGTGCGGGCGCAGTACGGCCAGGTGGTCGGTGATGTTCTTGGCGTTGGACGGACCGACACCGATATTGACCAGGGTGACGCCGTGGCCGTCATCAGCCTGCAGGTGGTAGGCCGGCATCTGATAGCGGTGCCAGACCACGTTCTCGATGATCGCCTGCATCTCGCCTTCGGCCATGCCACGCTCGATCACCACGTTGCCCGGCAGCACCATGCGGGTGAAGCGCGAGTCGCCCACCAGCATGTCCAGGCCATGGCGGATGAACTGGTCGACGTAGCGGTGGTAGTTGGTCAGCAAAATCCATGGCTGCACATGATTCCAGTCGCTGCCGGTGTAGTGCTGGATGCGCTTGAGCGAAAAGTCGGTGCGCGCGGCATCGAACAGCGCCAGCGGCAGCGGATCGATGTTCTCCCAGTCATACAGGCCGTCGGCGGTACCATCGGTGGCGGCGGACAGGTCGGTGCTGGGGAAAACCCGCGCCAGCTCGGCGGCGGTGACGCCACTGCCGGCCAGCTCATCACCCCCCTCGACCACGTAGGGATAGGGAATGTTCTGCTGGCTGCGGCCGACTTCCACACGCAGGGTGAAATCGTTCATCAAAGGGCGCAGCTGCTCCAGCAGGTATTTGCGAAAGGCCGCCGGCTGGGTCACGGTGATGGCGTAGGTGCCCGGAATCTGCACCTTGGCGTAGGCGCGCACAGTGGTCGGCACCTCGCCCTGGCACAGGTAGGTCAGGCGCAATTCGGGATAACGGAACAGGCAGTGCTCGCTGGCATCCGGGCGGATGCGCTCCTTGAGATAACGTTTGAGCGCATGGCTCAGGGCACCAGTGGCTTCCTGGTGCAGCGCGGCAAGGCGATCGACCGCCTCTTCGGGAGTGTGGGCAATGATGAAATCATCTGAGCAGACTTTCACGGCGCATCTTCCTGACTGAACGTACGCGCCTATCTTGCCTGCATCCTTGTGGCAAAACATAGCGTGGCGACCGGGAATCGGTCGCCACGCTGCGATCAGGCGGCTGCCTGATGCAGGCGCGCGTTGAACAGCGGACCCTGGCTGAAACGCGACAGCGCCTTGGCTGCGGCCAGCACGCCCAGGTCGATCAGCGGCTCGATCAGGATCACGCTCATATAGGCCAGGCCGAAGCTGCCCACGGCTGCCAGGTTCTCGCTGGAGAAACCATGACCGTAGAAAGCCCAGAACGCGACCCAGGCGACGATGCCGCCCTGATAGGCAGTCGACAGCGCCAGTGCCTGCTTGTAGGAAAGATCGACGTACGCAGTGCCGGGCGTGACGATGCGTTTGGCCAGCAGGCTGATGCCCCACAGCGGGATCAACAGCGTGGTGACGTTCATACCGTATTGCGGCAAGTCGAACTGGGCGAACAACAAGCCTTGCAACAGCAGGCCCGCAGCCAGGCCAATGGCTGCGGCACCGGCGCCGAACAGCAGCAGCAGGGTCGAGCCGAGGATCAGGTGTACTTCGGAAACGCCCACCGGATGATGCGGGAACACCTCGAAGAAGCAGTATACCAGCGCGGTGGTCAGCAGGCTGCGCAGCGCCAGGGCGGCAGCACCACCGTTGTTGCGGACACTGTCCAGAGCGAGTTTGGCGGTCAGGCCAAAAGCGGTGACGGCTGTTGCGTAGCTGAGTAGGATCTTGGCGCCTTCGACGACGCCCGGTTCGATATGCATGCGAGTTCCTTTGCCGCGCCCACCGCGCGACGATTCGGATGAAGGATGGGCGAAACGCCCGTTGCCGATGGCAGGTCTCCTGGCTCACGGCTTGGCACTTCGCCCGCCTTCCCGACCGAAGTCAGTGGCATCCGGGCATCGTTCGCCGCTTACAGTTGCGGGGGCAGCCAGGGCATTGGCGAAATTCGCCGCACCCTGTTCCCTTTTCATCCGCGTCACGACTGTGAACGCAGAACCATCGGCCGCCAGATTACTCGCCCGTCTGGCTAAAAAACAGCGGGCCAGACTGATCGCTGAGCCCTCCTCGCGCATGCAGAAAACACCCGCGGTCAATCAGCGATATGCGGCCACTGCGCTAGCTCATCCCCGCTGGCGCGGGGAACTCGTAGCACGCTCCAGCACAATCGCGGCATAGGCCGGTTCATCCCCGCTGGCGCGGGGAACACTCTTAGCGTAACCAATTGTTCCCAAAGGGAAAAATCAGCCACTAAAAATCTACCAACTTTTTCTTGTTAAAGATCGCAGCCACATCAAAGCAGATGTGGCGTGCTGCGCGCCAGCAGCGCGTCGACGTCGACGCCGCGCGGGAGGGTGCCGTAGACCCGGCCGCGGCCTTCCAGGCGGCTGGCGATAAAGGCGTCGCTGACCACGCTGTTGCCCGCCTCCAGCAGCAGCTTGGCCTGCAATGCCACGGCCACGTCTTCGGTGAGCTGGCGGGCGCGGTATTGGATGTCGGCGGTATCGGCAAAATCGGCTTTCAACCGTTGGATATGCGCCTTGAGACGGGCATCACCATGGCCGTCGCCCAATTCAGTGAACAGTGCGTCGAGCACGCCCGGCTCCTTGGACAACGCGCGCAGCACGTCCAGGCATTGCACGTTGCCGGAGCCTTCCCAGATCGAGTTGACCGGCGCTTCGCGGTACAGGCGCGGCAGGATGGTTTCCTCGACGTAACCGGCGCCGCCCATGCACTCGCTGGCCTCGTAGATCATTTCCGGCGCGCGCTTGCAGATCCAGTACTTGCCCACCGCGGTGACCAGGCGGGCGAACTTGTCTTCCAGCTCGTCATGCTGATGGTCGAGCGCGCGACCCATGCGCATGCACAGCGCCAACGCGGCTTCGCTCTCCAGCGCCAGGTCGGCCAGCACGTTCTGCATCAGCGGCTGGTCGGCGAGGATCTTGCCGCCCACCTGGCGATGCGCGCAGTGGTGCGCGGCCTGGGTCAGCGCCTGGCGCATCAGGCTGCTGGAACCGACCATGCAGTCGAAACGGGTCATGGCCACCATCTCGATGATGGTCGGCACGCCGCGCCCTTCCTCGCCGAGCATCCAGGCGAAGGCGCCGCGGTATTCTACTTCGCTGGAGGCGTTGGCCCAGTTGCCCAGCTTGTTCTTCAGGCGCTGGATGTAGAACGCGTTGCGCGTGCCGTCCGGGCGGTGGCGCGGCAGCAGGAAGCACGACAGCCCCTTGTCGGTGTAGGCCAGGGTGAGGAAGGCGTCGCACATCGGCGCCGAGCAGAACCACTTGTGGCCGACCAGCTCGTAGCCCTGCCCCGGCCCGCCGAGACCGATGGGATAGGCACGAGTGGTGTTGGCGCGCACGTCGGTGCCGCCCTGCTTCTCGGTCATGGCCATGCCGATGGTGACGCCGGTCTTCTGCTCCATCGGCAGGTTGCGCGGGTCGTATTCGGTAGCGAGGATCTTCGGCAGCCACTGCTCGGCCACGTTGGGCTGCAGGCGAATGGCGGGCACCGCGGCAAAGGTCATGGTCAGCGGGCAGCCGCTGGCCGCTTCGGCCTGGCTGTGCAGGTAGGTGAGACCAGCACGGGCGACATGGGCGCCGGCACGCGGATCGGTCCAGGGCAGCGACGGCAGGCCGTGCTCGACCGCCGCACGCATCAGCTCGTGATAGGCCGGATGGAATTCGACCAGGTCGATGCGATTGCCGTAGCGATCATGACTCTTGAACACCGGCTTGTTCTCGTTGGCGAGAAAGCCGGCCTGCATCAGGGCACCGCCAGCCAGCGCACCATAGGCGCTCAGGCGTTCGTCCGCCCAGGCGCCGTCATAGCGGCGAACCCATTCCTGCAGCGGCAAGTCGAGGCGATAGAGGTTGGCGCCGTCCAGGCTCGGCACCTGGTTGAACACCTCATGGGTTTCGGCGTGCAGGCTGGGTCTCATCGCGTGGGCTCCTCGGCGCCGACGGCGCGCAGGCAGAAGGTGGCAAGGCTGGCGCTGACCTGCGCCAGCTCCAGAGTGGGTTTACCCGCTTCGCGCGCGGCGCGAGCAGGCGGTGAAAGTGGCCCGACCAGGGCCTCGGCAATAGCGCCAACCAGACAGGCCGCCACCAGGCCGATCGGCTCGACGCGAAACTCGCCGGCTCCGGCGCCCTCCTCCAGCAGGTCGCTGAACAGTTCGGCGTAGGCTTCGCGATAGAGCAGGCGCTGCTCGTCGACTTCGGGATCGACCGGCT
Source organism: Pseudomonas sp. UBA6323 (assembly GCF_002439135.1). Lineage (NCBI taxonomy): Bacteria > Pseudomonadati > Pseudomonadota > Gammaproteobacteria > Pseudomonadales > Pseudomonadaceae > Pseudomonas > Pseudomonas sp. UBA6323. The sequence continues at coordinate 104,296 of NZ_DJSX01000065.1, forward strand.
CGGCGATCAACGCGAAGGCCAGACGGCGGCTATGCCAGGCGCGGGCGGCGAATTGCTCCAGGCCGAGGCGCAGGCGCTCGCTGGCGCTGCCCGGCCCGCGCAAGGCGGCAGCCAGGGCATCCACTTCGCGCTGACTGGCCGCGGCGAAGACTTCGGCGGCCAGCTCGCCCTTGCTGCGAAAATGGCGGTACAGGCTGCCGGTGGCGATACCAACGTCGTCGGCCAGCGCCTGCATGGTCAGGGCCGCGAAACCACCGGCGCTGACCCGCTCCAGCGCGCAGCCGAGAATGCGCTGGCGCTGCGCCTGGTCGCGGTCGATTCGCGCTTCGGTGATGCGGTAGGCCATGGTCTGAATCCTGATTCATTGCCAAACAGTGAACCAGGATTCAGATCATGGCTAAAGGGACGATCCGGCCAAATCTGCGGCCGAACGGACATCGCTAGACAGGTTGAGCCAAAGCCGTCGATAGCGCGGAAGGACTTGTCGTGGCCAGGCACAAGTACCTAGTGCAACGACCGTAGACATCGGCCACTAACAGACCGGCATAGCCTTCATGCGGGTTGCACCCGCCCTACGCAGGCCCAGCGCTAGGAGACGGCGGGCGGCCTGCACAGCACCCAGTCATGCAGCAGCACGCGCAGCTCGTCGAACTTGACCGGCTTGGCCAGGTAATCGCTCATGCCCGCGGCCAGGCAGCGCTCGCGGTCACCGCTGTGGCTGTGCGCGGTAATCGCCAGCACCGGCAGCTCGTCACAACCGGGAAGCGCACGAATCGCGCGGCAGGTGGCGAAGCCATCCATCACCGGCATCTGGCAGTCCAGCAGCACGGCATCGACGCTTTCACCGCGCAGCAGCTCCAGCGCCTCGGCCCCGTTGTCGGCGGTGCGCACGCGGTAGCCCAGTTTGAGCAGCATGCCGCGCGTCACCAACTGGTTGATCGCGTTGTCCTCGACGATCAGCACCGTGCACTGCTGCGCCTGACGCAGCGCGATGCCACTCGGCAAGCGCTGGGGGCGCGCGACCGGCATCGCCTGCTGCTCCGGAAGCGTCAGCGGCACGTTGAGGCGAAAGCGGCTGCCGACATCGGGCTGCGACTCGTGGCTGAGACTACCGCCAAGCAGATCGACCAGTTGCCGGCAGATCGCCAGGCCGATGCCCAGGCCGCCGTACTTGCGGGTCATGGAGCCGTCAAGTTGGTGGAAACGTTGATACAGGTCGCCCTCGCCCTGGACGAAGCCGATGCCACTATCGCTGACCACCACGCTCAGCGGCAGATGACTGCCCTGGCTGCCTGCACGCCCGACCTGCAGCGCCACGCCCCCCTCGCTGGTGAACTTGATGGCGTTGTCCAGCAGATAGCCCAGGGCCTGAGCCAGCTTGGTGGCGTCGCCCTCCAGGGTGTCGGGCAGGTTGTCCTCAAGCTCCAGGGTGAAGCTCAGCCCCTTGTCCTCGGCACGCGGCGCGTATTGCGCACGCAGGCCGTCGAACAGGCCGCGCAGGCTGAACGCCTCACGCCGCGGATAGAGCTTGCCGGCCTGCAGCTCGGTCAGGGCGAGGATGTCATTAACCATGCGCATCATGTCGCGCGCCGATGTGGCGGCAGTCTTTTGGTACTGCTCCAGCTCGACATCCATCTTCACCGTCTGCATCAGCTCCAGCGAGCCGATCACGCCGTTCATCGGCGTGCGTAGCTCATGGGTCACGGTGGCGAGGAACTCGTCCTTGAAGCGGTTGCTGTCGGCCAGCTCCTGGTTCAGTTCCTCGAGCTTGCGCCCGGCCTCCTGGAGGATGCGCGCGCGCTCTTCCTTCATCGCGTTGATGCGATCGGCCAGCGCCAGCGACAGTAGGCTGACCTCCAGCGCCGAGCCGATCTGGCTGGCGTACATGGTGAGAAAGACGTTGGGCAGATAGCCCAGCACCATCAGCGTGTTGACGATGCCGCCGACGAGGAAGGCCGTCCAGGCAAAGATGAAGTAGCGCGCCACGCGCATGCCGCGCAGCCAGGCGAGGATACCGGCAGCGAAGATCGCCACGGTGAACAGCAATGCCAGGTAGGTGGCCAGGCGCAACGCCGTTGCATAACTGATGCACAGCGCCAGGATCATCACCCCGGCGCCGCAGGCCATGAGCAGCAGCAGCAGGCGATCGACCCAGGGGCTGTGCTCGGCGGTATGCAGGAAGCTGCGCGCGAACTGGCAGCCGAACAGGGCCGCCGAGCCGATCAAAAAAGGCGTCGCGGCGTTGGCCCACCACGGGCTGTTGGGCCAGAAGAACTCGATGCCGGCACCGTTGACCGATACCTGATAAAGGCCGAACGAGGCGATGTAGAGAATGTAATAGAGGTAGCTGGTGTCGCGCACGCTGAGGAAGATGAACAGGTTGTACACCAGCATCACCAGCAGCACGCCGTAGATGATGCCGAGCATGTAGATGCGCCCGGGCTGCTCCTCCAGATAAGCGTTGGGCGCCCACAAGGTCAGCGGCGCCTGGATCGACCCCTGGCTTTCCAGGCGTAGGTAGATGCGCTTGACCTGCCCCGGCTCCAGGTTCAATTCGAACAGATAGTTGTTCTGGCGGATCTGCCGGCTGTCGAACGGCAACGCATCGCCGGTGCGCTGCGCCAGGGCGAAGCGACCGTCCCTGGCGGGGAGATAGAGCTCGAGATGATCGAGCGGCGGGTAGGCCAACTCCAGCAGCCAGTTTCGGTCACCCTTCGCCTGCACGGGGCGATATTCAAAATCCAGGCGCAACCAGAACACCGAACGCGAATAACCGGCGTTGAGTACGGGCTTGTCATGCAGGCGGAAGCTGCCCTGCACGGCCGGCGAGGCGACGTCGTCGATGCTGGCGTCGCCGCGCACGTCCTCGAACACGTACATGCTCTGCCCCAATGGCAGCATGCGCATCTGTTCGTCGAAGGTAACGGCGCTCGCGAACGAGCAGAAAACGAGGCTCAAGAAGAGCAGGAGCAGCCGGTGCATACGACCCCACGAGCCCTGTCGAACGACATCGGGACCCCATTACCCCATCGATGATGTCGTCACGCACGGCAGACTTGTATTCGAATCGCCCTACTCTAGGGGCTGGCGTGGCGCTTTGCCAGATTCAGGCGGCAGTTTGAGCATTGCCTGGCCAATGGCCTCGGCCAGGTACTGCAGGGAAAATACCCCGCCATAGGTCCAGGTCGAGGGCATCCCGGCGAAGCGCCGCTCGCGCACGAAGGGCATCGCCTGCCACAACGGCGAGGCGAACAGCTGCGCCTCCTGGGCGAAGGGTTCGATATGCAGCACCACGCCCTGCTCGATGCGCCCCAGTGCGGTGATCGGCACCTGGGTGATGCCCCAAGGGCTCGGTGCCAGCTGCATCGCCGGCTGCAGGCCAAGCAACGTCAGCGCGTGCTGCGGCATGGAGTTGGGGCCGTTGATGAAGGCCGCCGTCGGCGACGAGAAGCGGATCACCGTGACCGCCGGCAGGCGCTCGCCATAGTGAGCCTGCAAGCGCTTGCGCCACTGCGCCAGCTCGGCCTCCATGGCCTGCAGGCGCTGTTCGGCCAATGCCTCGCGCCCGAGTGCACGCGCCAGGTCGAGAAAGGCTTCTCGCTGCGCCTGCAGGTTGTCGTGCTGCTGGCTGAAGCCCTGGTACACCTGGACCGGCGCGATGCGTTCGAGCAGTGGCCGGATGTCTTCGAGCAAGGGCGGAATGACGATCAGCTGCGGCTGCAGTTCGGCCAGCAACTCGAGGTTGGGCTCCAGGCGCGAGCCGACCGATGGCACCTGGTCAGGCAGCGTCGGCCGCACCACCCAGGCGCGGTAGTCGCCAGCATCGGCCACGGCCAGCGGCGTCACGTCGAGCATCAGCAGGTGCTCGGTGGCCTCCCAGCTCAGTGCAGCCACACGTGGCACGTCGCCGGCCCAGGCCGGTGCCAACCAGAGCAGCAACGCGCCCAGCAGCCACTGCCTCATCCCAGCCTCCCGCGTATCAGGAGAAAAACGAAATACCCGCCGCACAGCACCGAGGCGACGATGCCCACCGGAATCTGTAGGGGGAAGATCAGCGTGCGCCCGCCCCAGTCAGCCAGCAACATCAGCACCGCGCCCAGCGCAGAGGCGAGCAATAATTGCGGCGCCACGCGGCGCGCCCCGAGCATCACCGCGATATGCGGCGCCAGCAAACCGAGGAATGCCACCGGCCCGAGCAGGCTGGTGACCAGCGCGCAGAGCAGCGCCACCAGCACCAGCAGCGCCAGACGCAGCCGCGGCACATTGAGGCCGCGGCTGGCGGCAACCCCATCGCCGATGCCGATCAGCGTCAGCGCGCGGTGGAACACCAATGCCGACGCGCCGAACAGCAGCACGCCGAGGGTCAGCCACAGCGCCTGCGCCGGCGTGGCTCGGTAAGTGGAGCCGGCCAGCCAGCCGAGCAGCGCGAAGGAATCTCCAGTGCCTTTGGCCAGCACGAACTGCAGCGCGGCGTTGAGCAGCGCCCCCAGGGAAATCCCCAGCAGCGCCATCAATGCCGGCGAATAATGGTGTCGTCGGCCCAGCAGCATCAACACCGCCAGCACCACCAGGCTGCCGATGAACGCCGCCAGCGGTGCGACCGCGCCGAACACCGCACCACCGAACAGAATCAGCGCCAGCATCACGGCCAGCGTGGCACCGGCCGACAGGCCGAGGATATCCGGGCTGGCCAGCGGGTTACGCAGCAGGCGTTGCAACAGCAGGCCGGAAATCGCCAACCCGGCACCGGCCGAAGCGGCGGTGAGCACGCGCGGCCAGCGCAGCGACCAGACCAGTGCCGACGGCCATTCCAGGCGCCAGCCATCGAGGCCGCGTGCAAGCCCCAGAGCCAATGTCAGCGCCACTGCAGCCAGCAGCCCGACCCACAGCGCACCGCGCCAGCCAAAGCCCTCGGCGCCGGCGGGCAGTTGCAAGCCATGCGGGTCCTCGGCCGCCAGATGCCGACGCGCCAGCCACAACAGCACCGGGGCGCCGATCAGCGCTGCCGCCGCACCGCTGGGCACCAGCTGGCCGCTGAGCTGATTGGCCAGCAGCGCCAGAGCGTCTGTGGTCAGCAGCAAAACGGCACCGAGCAGCGCGCTGTAGGCCAGCTCATCGCGCGCCGTGCGGGCACCCAGCATCTTTGCCAGATTGGGCGTGAGCAGGCCGATGAAACCGATCAGGCCGACCGCGGTGATCGACACCGCGCACAACCACAGCGCGGCCAGAAACAGCGCCAGCATCACCGGCCACAGGGCCAGCCCGCGCCCCTGGGCTGCCTCGCCGCCCAGCTGCAACAGGCTCAACGGTCGTGGCGCGAGGATCAGCAGCGGTACGGCCAGCAGCAGCTTGGGCCACAACCACTGCACCCAGTGCCAGTCGATCTGCGCCAAATCCCCTGCGCCCCAGACGAACAGGCCCTGGGTGTACTGGTTGTTTATCAGCACCAGCCCGGCGGCCAGTGCGCCGAGCAGCAAGTTCATCGCCATGCCGCCAAGCACCAGCGGCAGGCCGCCGATGCCGCTGCGCCCGGCGATCAGCAGCACCAGGCCGACCGCCGCCAGCGCCCCGCCGAGTGCCGCCCACTGGCCGTGGCTGGCAGCAAAGGCCGGCACCAGCAGGGTCGCCAGCACCAGGCCGAGCCAGGCACCGGACGACGCGCCGATGGTCATCGGCGAAACCAGGCGATTCTGCGTGATCTGCTGCAACAGGCTGCCGGACAGCCCCAACGCGGCGCCCACCAGCATGGCCATACTCAGCCTTGGTAACGCCGACAACTGCAATTGCAGGCTCTCGAAGCTCTGCCCCGCAGCGCCGAGCATGGCCCAGAGTTCGAGCGGGTCGAGGTCCGCTGCCAGCCAAAGATGCAGCAGCGCCAGAGGCAATAACAGGAAAAGTGTCAGGAGATGGCGTGACGGCGCCGAAACGGCCGACATGCTCAGGCCACCACGGCGATCTTGCGTGCGCTGCCGGGCTGCTCGATCAGCTGGATGTCGATTTCGTAAAGCTGGCTGAGCAGCGGCCCACTGAGCAACTCGTCCGGGCTGCCGTCGAAGAAGATGCGCCCCTGCTTGAGGGCGATCACCCGGTCGGCATGCCGCGCGGTCAGGTTGATGTCATGGAGGATGGCTACCACGCCGCGCCCGCTGTCACGGTTGAGCTGGCGCAACAGGCCCATCAGTTCGTACTGGTGGGCCAGATCCAGCGCCGAGGTCGGCTCGTCGAGCAACAGCAGCGGCGATTGCTGGGCCAGCAGCATGGCGATCCAGGCCCGCTGGCGCTCGCCGCCGGATAGGCTGTCCGCCAGGTGGTCGGCGTAATGGGCGACATCGGTCTGCGCCAGCGCCTGGTCGATGGCGGCATGATCCTCGGCGCGCCAGCGCCCGAGCAGCCCGCGCCAGGGAAAGCGCCCCAGGCGCACCAGCTCACGCACGGTCAGGCCGGCGACATCGGGCAGATGCTGCGGCAGGAAGGCCACGCGCCGGGCGAAATCGCGATCGGAGAAGCGCTGCAAGGGCTTGTCGTCGAGCTGCAACGAACCCCGGGTCGGCTCGAGTTGCCGCGCCAGCAAGTTCATCAAGGTCGACTTGCCCGAACCGTTGTGGCCGAGGATCACGGTGAAGCGATCACCCTCCAGGTGCAGCTCGTCCAGCGCCAGCGTCACCCGCTCGCCACGGCGCACCACGATATCGCGCAACGTCAGCATGCTCGCACCAGCTCCCTGGACAGACCAATCCGCGCCCGGCCGAAAGCGGCAGGCCACGACAGGCGATGGCGAATCAATGGACGTGGGGGATATTGCATCGCGGTGAACCCGGACGACGGCAGCGGCGAAGGGCGAATTTAATCATCGATACACACCTGCATCAAATTATCATTCGCCACTAAAAGTCTTACGCCGACCTGGGTTTGCGCACCAGCAACGGGAACAGCGCCGCAGTCACCAGCAGGCCGGCAGCGCCGACCCAGAACGGCATGGCCTGGCCGTAATGGCTGACCAGCAGCCCCGCGCCATAGGCCGAGCCCATGTTACCCAGGCACTGGAAGATGTTGATCTTGCTGAAGTCCACGGCGTAGTGCTCAGGCGAGCTGAGCTCGAACAGCAACGCATCGAGGCGCACGGTGACCTGATACAGCGCCCAGCCGAACAGCACACGACCGAGCAGGATCAGCCACTGGTCGCCGAAACCCTGAATGAAGGTCGCCGCCGCGCCCAGCAGCAAACCGGCAAGAATGCCGTCACGGGTATTGCCCTGCTTGGTCGCACGACGCCCCCACCACAGCGCCGCCACGGCGACCGCGCCAGGCAGCGCATAGACGAAGCCGGCGGCCATCTCGCTGTTCCACTGTGCTACCTGTTGCCAGTAGACGGCGAAGAAAGGCCGCGTGACGTAGCCGACGAAGTAGAACAGCAACATCACCAGGCACAGGCGATAGATGGCCGGCAGGCTGCGCGCCTCGTTCTTTACCGGCGCGTCTTCGCTCGCCGGCTGCTCACCCGGCGCCGGCAGATAGCCGCGCACCAGATGCATGCAGATGGCCATCTGGATGAAGTCGCCAGCAGCCATGACCAGAAACACGTCGCCGATGTTCATGACCTGCAGGATCAGCCCGCCCAGCGCGGCGCCGAGGATGGCGCCGAAGTGCACCACCACCGACAGCGTGCCGATGGTCTGGGTGTGGTTGTCCTGCTGCTGCAGGCTCATCACGTAGGGATACATCAACAGGTAGCTGCCCTTGAATACCACCATCAGCAGCGACACCACCCAGAACAGCGGCAGCGAGTCGATGAAATAGCAGGCAGCGGTCAGGCTGCCGGCCATCAGCTGCGCGCTGATCAGGATGCGCACCGGATGCACGCGCTTGGCCAGACGCGCCCAAAGCGGGAACACCGACATCACCACCAGGCTGACCACCGCCAGGTAAAGGCCGACATGCTGCTCAGGCGGGTTGCCGAAGCGCTCGGCGAAGTACTGCGGATAGAAAGGAATGATCAGGTTGTCGGTGATCACCGCCAGGGCGGTCATCATGATCAGGCAGGTACGCAACGTCATCGGAGGCAGTCGGGCAAGGCGGCAGGGCGCGCATGATGCCATTTACCGGCTGGCCAAGGCCAATCCGGACGACAAACCCAGCGCCATGCCATGCAGCGTCTGACGGGTGGTTAGTGATAAGCTCGCGCACCATGAAAACGCCAAACTCCCGCCCCGTAGTGCTGTGCATGTCCGGTCACGACCCCAGCGGTGGTGCCGGCCTGCAGGCCGATATCGAAGCCCTGCTGGCTCAAGGCTGCCACGCCGCCCCGACGGTGACCGCCCTGACCGTGCAGGATACCGTCAACGTCACCGATTTCCGTGTGCTCGATCGCGACTGGGTGCTGGCCCAGGCCCGCGCCGTGATCGCCGACATGCCCGTGGCCGCCGTCAAACTGGGCATGCTCGGCTCGGTGGAAATGGTCGAGAACGTGCTCGAAGTGATGAGCCAGCTGCCGGGCGTACCGCTGGTCTGCGATCCGGTGCTGCGTGCCGGCGGCGGCGGTTCGCTGGGCAAGAACGACGTCGGCTACGCCATGCGTGAACGGCTGTTCGCCGTGTCTACCATCGCCACGCCGAACCTGCCGGAGGCGCGCATCCTCGCCGATCTGCCGGAGGGCAGTGCCGACGAATGCGCCGAGAAGCTGCTGCCCTTCATCGAGCACCTGCTGATCACCGGCGGTCATGGCGACGAGGTCGAGGTGCACAACCGCCTGTACAGCCGTGACGGCAGCCGCCACACCTTCACCTGCGCGCGCCTGCCCGGCAGCTATCACGGCTCCGGCTGCACCCTGGCCAGCACCCTGGCCGGCCGACTGGCGCTGGGTGAAGAGCTGGTCAGCGCTGTGAAGAGTGCCCTGGACTACACCTGGCGCACCCTGCGCGACGCCGAAGAACCCGGCCACGGCCAGTACGTGCCGCGCCGCCTGCCGCTGGATTTCTGCTCGTGAATCTTCGCGGCCTCTACGCCATCACCGACACACCGCTGCTGGCCGGTGGCAAGCTGCTGCCCTACGCCGAAGCGGCGCTGATTGGCGGTGCGCGCCTACTGCAGTACCGCGACAAATCCGCCGATGCGCTGCGCCGTTTCGATGAAGCGCAGGCCCTGGCCGAGCTGTGCCAACGCCATGGAGCTACGTTGATCATCAACGATGACCTGGAACTGGCTGCGCGCCTGGGCGTCGGCCTGCATCTGGGCCAGACCGACGGTTCGCTGGCCGCCGCCCGCGCCCGCCTCGGCGCAGATGTCGTGATCGGCGGCACCTGCCATGCCCAGCTGGAACTGGCCGAGCGTGCCGTCGCCGAAGGCGCCAGCTATATCGCCTTTGGCCGTTTCTTCAACTCCAACACCAAGCCCGGCGCCCCGGCCGCCACCGTGGAGTTGCTGGATCAGGCCTGCACGCGCTTTGCCCAGCCCATCGTCGCCATCGGCGGCGTGACCCAGGAAACCGCACCCGGCCTGATCGCCCGTGGCGCCAGCATGGTGGCCGTGATCCACGCCCTTTTCGCCGCGGACTCCGCCCTCGAGGTGCAAGACCGCGCCCGCGCCTTCGCCGCGCTGTTCGATTGATCCTTTCAGAGAGAACCTGCCATGTCCCGCTCCGAAATCCTCTTCGCCAACGCCCAGAAGCACATCCCCGGCGGCGTCAACTCGCCAGTGCGCGCCTTCCGCAGCGTTGGCGGCACGCCGCTGTTCTTCAAGCACGCCGAAGGCGCCTATGTGACGGACGAGGATGACAAGCGCTATGTCGACTATGTTGGCTCCTGGGGCCCGATGATTCTCGGCCACAGCCATCCGGACGTGCTCGAGTCCGTGCGCCGCCAGTTGGAGCACGGCCTGTCCTACGGCGCGCCGACCGCGCTGGAAACCGAGATGGCCGAGCTGGTCTGCTCGCTGGTGCCGTCGATGGAGATGGTGCGCATGGTCAGCTCCGGCACCGAGGCGACCATGAGCGCCATCCGCCTGGCCCGCGGCTACACCGGCCGCGACAGCATCATCAAGTTCGAAGGCTGCTACCACGGTCACTCCGACAGCCTGCTGGTCAAGGCCGGCTCCGGCGCCCTGACCCAGGGCGTGCCGAACTCCGCGGGCGTACCGGCAGCCTTCGCCAAGCACACCCTGACCCTGCCGTTCAACGACATCGACGCCGTGGCCGAATGCCTGGCGCAGGTGGGTAAGGAAGTGGCGTGCATCATTGTCGAGCCGGTGGCCGGCAACATGAACTGCGTACCGCCGGCACCGGGTTTCCTCGAAGGCCTGCGCGAGCAGTGCGACAAGCACGGCGTGGTGCTGATCTTCGACGAGGTGATGACCGGTTTTCGCGTCGCCCTTGGCGGCGCACAGGCGCACTACGGCGTCACCCCGGACCTGACCACCTTCGGCAAGATCATCGGTGGCGGCATGCCGGTCGGCTGCTTCGGCGGCAAGCGCGCGATCATGGAATGCATCGCCCCGCTCGGCCCGGTCTACCAGGCCGGCACCCTGTCGGGTAACCCGCTGGCCATGGCCGCCGGTCTGACCACGCTGAAGCTGATCAGCCGTCCCGGCTTCCACGCCGAGCTGACCGACTACACCACGCGCATGCTCGACGGCCTGCAACAGCGTGCCGATGCCGCCGGCATTCCCTTCGTCACCACTCAGGCTGGTGCGATGTTCGGCCTGTACTTCAGCGGCGCCGACGATATCGTCACCTTCGCCGACGTGATGGCCAGCGACAGCGCGCGCTTCAACCGCTTCTTCCACCTGATGCTGGAGGGTGGCGTGTACCTGGCGCCGAGCGCCTTCGAAGCGGGCTTCACCTCCATCGCCCATGGCGAAAAGGAGCTGGAGATCACCTTCGTCGCCGCCGAACGCGCCTTCGCCGAGCTGAAAAAAGCCTGATGCAATACAGCACCGCCTTCAGTGATGCGCTACTGGCCCTGGCGTGCGCCGCCTGCGTCGTATGGATCGGCCGGGCGCGCAGGCGCTACGGCGAGGGCGATCAGCCGGCGCTGTTCTGCGCCCTGCTCGGCTTTCTACTGCCGGCTGCGGCGGCCGGCGTTGGCGTGATTCGCTACGGCTTCGATCCGAGCTGGCAGGCCGCGCATTTGTGGCTCACCCAGGCCAGCAGCTTTCTCGGCCTGCCTTTGCTCGGCGCCGCGGCACTGGCGCTGGGGCGCGGCTGGGCCTGGAGTCGGCCGAACTGGGGGCGCATCGTCCTCGGCCTGTGCGCCTTCTTCGAGCTGTTCCGCCAGATGGGCTACCTGGAGGACTACCGCCTGGCGCTGAACCTGGCCACGCTGGTGCTGATTCTCTATGCCGGCGCAGTCCAATGGCCGCGCCGGGCGCCAGCGATCAGCGCAGCTGTTGTGGTGGGATTGTTCCTGATGGCCGGCCTGGCGGTCGGCACCGAGGGCGTGATTGGACCGCTGCGCCGTATCGACCTGTTTCACGTGCTGCTGATACCGGCCTATCTGTTGCTGGCATGGCTGCTGTTGAGCCTGCCAGGAAACGCGAACAAACAGCCTTTGTAACAAGCGCGCGGTTTATTCATAATGCGACGGTCGGCACGTTTTGCGCCGACCGGGCACGACACCCGCCCTGAACTGCCGAGGTCCCGTTATCCAGATGAACCGCACCGGCCGCACCCTGTCCCTGGGCTGCCTGTTGCTTTTCCTCCCGCTGTTTGCGTTCGCAGGCGGCAACTCCCTGCTGATCCCCGCCAGCGGCAGCTGTGCGCTGAACGCCTCTCCCGAAGAAATGCCCGATGCCCTGGCCAGTTGCCAGGAAATGGCGCGCGCCGGCAACATGCAGGCCGCCTTCGAGCTGGGCGAGTACTATTACGACGGCAAGCGCACCCCGCGCGATCTCAAGCAGGCCCTGACCTGGTTCGAGCGCGCTTCGTTGCAAGGACACGCCGAAGCACAGTTGCGTCTGGGCACCATGTTCTTCCGTGGCGAAGGCGTACCGGCCAACAACGTGCAGGCCTACATCGTGTTGAAGATGGCATCGGTCAATGGCTCGGACGAAGCCATGGACAGCGCCGATGTGGTATCGGCACAGATGCGTCGCGATGAACTGGAAATCGCCAGCCAGGTGCTGGGGCAGATCTTCCGCAGCTACCTGCTCGAACTGCAGACCGCCGAAGGCCGCTCACCTTTCGCGCCGTTGCCCTAAAACGGGCGGCGATCCGCTTCATCTGTAGGGTGGGCTTCAGCCCACCAAGTAGACTGGTGGGCTGAAGCGGAACGCCGCCCGGCCCACCCTACCTGACTGCAACTTGTCGCTTATTTGTCCGGCATCGGCATGGGGAATGGCATCACGTTGCCGCCGCCCTTGGCCTCGCTGATCTTCGCCGTGCCCAGGCGCTCCACCTCGTCGATGCGGATGATCGCGTGCATCGGCACGAAGCTGCGCACAACGCCTTCGAACTGCGCCTTGAGCTTCTCCTCACTGGGGTCGACCACCAGCTGGCTGCGCTCGCCGAAGACGAACTCCTCCACCTCCAGAAAGCCCCACAGATCGCTTTGAAAGATCTGCTTGGCATACATCTCGTACACCTGGCCCTGGTTCTGGAAAATCACCTTGTAGATGGGGTCGCGCTTGCTCATGGAGACTCGAAGGCAGGAAAAACGGGGCGCGCAGGATAGCACAGCGCCGCACGCGTAGCCCGGACGCAATCCGGCGATGGACGACGACGCGCTTGCCGTGGCCGCAAGCTTGTAGCCTGTCGCCCACCTCTCCCCTATAATGCGCGGTCATTTTTTAACCACCTCAGACAGTGCCATGACCAAGAAGCTCTATATCGAAACCCACGGTTGCCAGATGAACGAGTACGACAGCTCGCGCATGGTCGACCTGTTGGGCGAGCATCAGGCCCTGGAGGTCACGGAAAAACCCGAAGAAGCCGACGTGATCCTGCTCAATACCTGCTCGATCCGCGAGAAGGCGCAGGACAAGGTGTTCTCCCAGCTCGGCCGCTGGCGCGAGCTGAAGCAGGCCAACCCGGACCTGGTGATCGGCGTCGGCGGTTGCGTGGCCAGCCAGGAAGGCGCGGCGATCCGCGACCGCGCCCCCTATGTCGACGTGGTCTTCGGCCCGCAGACCCTGCACCGCCTGCCGGAAATGATCGACGCCGCGCGCGTGACCAAGGCCGCCCAGGTGGACATCAGCTTCCCCGAGATCGAGAAATTCGACCGCCTGCCCGAGCCGCGCGTCGACGGCCCCAGCGCCTTCGTCTCGGTGATGGAAGGCTGCAGCAAGTACTGCACTTTCTGCGTGGTGCCCTACACCCGCGGCGAGGAAGTCAGCCGCCCGCTGGTCGACGTGCTGATGGAGATCACCTCGCTGACCGAGAAAGGCGTCAAGGAAGTCACCCTGCTGGGGCAGAACGTCAACGGCTATCGCGGCGAAGCCCCGGATGGCCATATCGCCGACTTCGCCGAGCTGCTGCATGCCGTGGCGGCCCTCGACGGTATCGAGCGCATCCGCTACACCACCAGCCACCCGCTGGAGTTCTCCGATGCGATCATCCAGGCCCACGCCGAGATTCCGCAGCTGGTGAAATACCTGCACCTGCCGGTGCAGTCCGGCTCCGACCGCATCCTCGCGGCGATGAAGCGCAACCACACCGCGCTGGAGTACAAGTCGCGCATCCGCAAGCTGCGCGCTGCCGTGCCGGACATCCTGATCAGCTCGGACTTCATCGTCGGCTTCCCCGGCGAAACGGAAAAAGACTTCGAGCAGACCATGAAGCTGATCGAGGACGTCGGCTTCGACTTCTCCTTCTCCTTCATCTACAGCTCGCGCCCCGGCACCCCAGCCGCCGACCTGGTCGACGACACCCCGGACGAGGTTAAGAAACAGCGCCTGGCCCTGCTGCAGCACCGCATCAGCCAGAACGGTTTCGAGAACAGCCGGCGCATGGTCGGCACGGTGCAGCGCATCCTGGTCAGCGACTACTCGAAGAAAGACCCGGGCATGCTCCAGGGCCGTACAGAGCAGAATCGCATCGTCAATTTCCGCTGCGATAACCCGCGCCTGATCGGCCAGTTCGTCGACGTGTTCATCGATGACGCCCTGCCGCATTCGCTGCGCGGTACTTTGCTCGATGAACAGACGCTGCACTGACGCACACGTGCTCCCAACGGGCGACTCCATCGCCGTGGGAGCGGACTTGTCCGCGAATGTTTCCGGATAACACTCGCGGACAAGCCCGCTTCCCAAAATAGTTGCGAGATGCCATGCAGGGGGCTCTTTCCACGGCATTCGCCAACCGGGCTTTGCGCCACGAGCGACCGGCGTTATGCTGCCTTTCACTACTCAGACAAGTGACGATCACACCATCACCTTGAACGCCTCTCTAGAACCTCATCGTTTCACCCTCGAACCCTTCGAGGCCCGCCGTTTCGCCAACCTCTGCGGCCAGTTCGACGAGCACCTGCGCCTGATCGAAGAGCGCCTCGGCCTGGAAATCCGCAACCGTGGCAACCAGTTCGAGATGCTCGGCAGCGCCGACAAGACTCAGGCCGCCGAGCAACTGCTGCGCAAGCTGTATCGCGAAACCAAAGCCACCGAGCTGTCGCCCGACCTGGTGCACCTGTATCTGCAGGAATCCGGCGTCGAGGAACTGGTCAACCCGAGCAACCTGCCGCAGGTGACCTTGCGCACCAAGAAGGGCGTGATCAAGCCGCGTGGTGCCAACCAGCAGCGCTACGTCAAGGCGATCCTCGACAACGACATCAACTTCGGCATCGGCCCGGCCGGTACCGGCAAGACCTACCTGGCCGTGGCCTGCGCGGTGGACGCGCTGGAGCGCGAGCAGGTGCGCCGCATCCTGCTGGTGCGTCCGGCGGTCGAAGCGGGCGAGAAGCTCGGCTTCCTGCCCGGTGACCTGGCACAGAAGATCGACCCCTACTTGCGCCCACTCTACGACGCGCTCTACGAAATGCTCGGCTTCGACCATGTGGCCAAGCTGATCGAGAAGCAGGTGATCGAGATCGCGCCGCTGGCCTACATGCGCGGCCGTACGCTTAACAACAGCTTCATCATTCTCGACGAGAGTCAGAACACCACCGTCGAGCAGATGAAGATGTTCCTCACCCGTATCGGTTTCGGCTCCACCGCGGTGATCACCGGCGACATCACCCAGGTCGACCTGCCACGCGGCACCAAGAGCGGCCTGGCGCACGTCATCGAAGTGCTGCGTGATGTGCCCGGCATCAGCTTCACCCACTTCAAGCCGAAGGACGTCGTGCGCCACCCACTGGTGCAGCGCATCGTCGAAGCCTACGAGCGTCACGATGCACGCCTGAACGGCAAGGGCGACAGCCACGATGCTTGAGCTCGACCTGCAACTGGCCACTGACGGCCAGCACCCGGACGAGGCGCAACTGCGCCGCTGGTGCGAACTGGCCCTGCGCCAACGCACGGCCGATTCGGAGCTGACCATCCGCCTGGTCGACGAGGCCGAAGGCCGCGAGCTGAATCACACCTGGCGGCACAAGGACTACGCCACCAACGTGCTGTCGTTTCCCGCCGAGATTCCCGAGGGCATCCTCGACATCCCGCTGCTGGGCGACCTGGTGATCTGCGTGCCGGTGGTCGAACGCGAAGCCGCCGAGCAGGGCAAAACGCTGGAAGCACACTGGGCTCACCTGGTGATCCACGGCTGCCTGCATCTGCTGGGCTATGACCATATCGAGGAAGAAGAAGCCCTCGAGATGGAAGAACTGGAACGACAATTGCTCGCTGAGCTGGGTCACCCCGACCCGTATGCCGGCGACGCATGACTTGGCTATGTTCGCGTTAAGCGTGGCACGTCCTGTAGAAAAATCGCGAATGAATTCGCGCCTGCAAAAGCTAACGCGCACGCAGCCAACAACTTCTCCTGACAAGGACCCCGAGTAAAACGCCATGAGCGAAGACCGATCGAGCAACGAGCAGAAGTCCTGGTTCAACAAGCTGACCCAGGCTTTTGCTCATGAGCCGAGAAACCGCCAGGAACTGCTGGAAGTCCTGCGCGAAGCCCACCAGAACAAACTGCTCGACAGCGAAGCGCTGGCCATCGTCGAAGGTGCCATCCAGGTCGCCGACCTGCAGGTACGCGACATCATGGTGCCGCGCTCGCAGATGATCAGCATCAAGGCCAGCCAGACCCCGCGTGAATTCCTTCCAGCCATCATCGACGCCGCGCATTCGCGCTACCCGGTGATCGGCGAAAGCCTCGACGACGTCATCGGTATCCTCCTGGCCAAGGATCTGCTGCCGCTGATCCTGCAGGGCGACCAGCCCAACCTCAACATCAAGGATCTGTTGCGCCCGGCCACCTTCGTGCCCGAGTCCAAACGCCTCAACGTGCTGCTGCGCGAGTTCCGCGCCAACCACAACCACATGGCCGTGGTCATCGACGAATACGGCGGTGTCGCCGGCCTGGTGACCATCGAAGACGTACTGGAGCAGATCGTCGGCGACATCGAGGACGAGCATGATGTCGAGGAAGACGGCTACATCAAGCCGCTGCCCTCCGGCGATTACCTGATCAAGGCGCTTACGCCCATCGACAGCTTCAACGAGACCTTCGACAGCGAGTTCTCCGACGACGAGTACGATACCGTCGGCGGCCTGGTGATGAATGCCTTCGGCCACCTGCCCAAGCGCAACGAAGTCACCGAGATCGGCGAATTCCGCTTCCGCGTGCTCAACGCCGACAGCCGCCGCATCCATCTGCTGCGCCTGACCCCAGTTAGCCGCTGACGACTGGTATCCGGGGTTGGCTAGAGAGCCGCCCCGGATTACATCCGGGCTACGACTTGCCGCCCGCCCCTGCCTGCCCCTACCCTTGCGCCACCCCGATTCCAAGGATCTGCCCATGCTGCAATGGATCACTCGTCCGGGCTGGCCCGGCCACCTGCTCGCCTGCGGCGCAGGCGCCCTGACCACCCTGGCGCTCGCCCCTTTCGACCTCTGGCCACTGGCCGTGCTGTCCATTGCCCTGTTCTACCTCGGCCTGCGCCATCTGCGCCCAGGCCAGGCAGCGCTGCGCGGCTGGAGCTACGGCTTCGGCCTGTTCGCCGCCGGCACCAGTTGGGTGTATGT
This sequence comes from Pseudomonas sp. UBA6323, assembly GCF_002439135.1. Lineage (NCBI taxonomy): Bacteria > Pseudomonadati > Pseudomonadota > Gammaproteobacteria > Pseudomonadales > Pseudomonadaceae > Pseudomonas > Pseudomonas sp. UBA6323. The sequence continues at coordinate 121,405 of NZ_DJSX01000065.1, forward strand.
CAGCATCCACGATTACGGCGCCGCCTCGCCGGCACTGGCCGGTATCCTCACTCTGGGTTTCGTTGCCGGTCTGGGCCTGTTCTTCGCCCTGACCGCCGCCCTCTGGGCACGCTGGATACGCCGTAGCGAAGCGCCGCTGGCCGACGCCCTGGCGTTCGCCGCGCTATGGGTCGCTCAGGAAGTGTTTCGCGGCTGGTTCCTTACCGGCTTTCCCTGGCTCTATGCCGGTTACAGCCAGCTCGAGGGCCCGCTGAGCGGCCTGGTACCGGTCGGCGGCGTCTGGCTGGCGTCCTTCGTCGTCGCCCTGTCGGCGGCGCTGATCATCAACCTGGAGCGCCTGCGCCCGCATAAACCGCGCTACGTCTGCGCGCTGCTTCTGCTGCTGAGCCCCTGGCTGGCTGGCTTGGCCCTGAAGGATCACGAGTGGACCCGCGCGTCAGGTGATAGCCTGAGCGTCGCCCTGATGCAGGGCAATGTCGAGCAGAACCTGAAATGGGACCCGGCCCAGCTCAACGCACAACTGGCGCTGTATCGCGATCTCAGCTTCAGCGCCAAGCAGGTCGACCTGCTGGTCTGGCCGGAGACCGCTATTCCGGTGCTCAAGGACATGGCCCAGGGATATATCGGCGTGATGGATCGCTTCGCCCGTGACCGCAACAGTGCGCTGATCACCGGCGTACCGGTGCGTCAGTCCAACGAACGCGGAGAAATTCGTTACTACAACGCCATCACCAGCTTCGGCGAGGCCCAGGGCACCTACCTCAAGCAGAAGCTGGTGCCGTTCGGCGAATACGTGCCGCTGCAGGATCTGCTGCGCGGTTTGATCGCCTTCTTCGACCTGCCGATGTCCGACTTCGCCCGCGGCCCGGCAGACCAGCCACCGCTACTGGCCAAGGGGCATCGCATCGCGCCGTTCATTTGCTACGAGGTGGTCTACCCGGAATTCGCAGCGGCGCTGGCGGCGGACAGCGACATCCTGCTGACGGTGAGCAATGACGCCTGGTTCGGCACCTCCATCGGCCCGCTGCAACACCTGCAGATGGCGCAGATGCGCGCACTGGAAGCCGGGCGCTGGATGATCCGCGCGACCAACAACGGCATGACCGTGGTGATCGACCCGCAGGGCCGCATCCAGTTCGCCCTGCCGCAGTTCGAACGCGGCGTACTGTACGGCGAAGTGGTGCCGATGCAGGGGCTCACGCCTTACCTGCAATGGCGCATCTGGCCGCTGGCGATCCTCTGTGCCCTGCTGCTGGGCTGGGCGTTGCTGGCCAGCCGCATGGCCAAGACGGTGTAGGCCGACTGCTGGCGAGCGTAGCCCGGATGAAATCCGGGAGTTAGCGCCACGATTCCCCGGATTGCATCCGGGCTACGCACTACCGGCTATCGCGAATACAGTCGCTTTCACGGCTTGCCGTAGATGGCGGGATAAGCCAGCAACCCAATCACTTCGTTGAGCAGCTGACTGCTCTGCCAGATCACCCGCGACTCCGGCAGCCAGCCGCCCAGCGGCCGTTCATAGCCGGCGCTGAGATAGCCCATCGGCGCAGTGATCACCTCGAAGCCGGCCTGCTCGAAACTCCAGCGTGCTCGTGGCATGTGCCAGGCCTGGGTGACCAGCACCACGCGACGCACGCCCTGCGGCTGCAGCAACTCGGCACTCAACAGCGCGTTTTCCCAAGTGGTGCGGCTCTGCTCCTCCAGCCAGCGAATGTCCAGGCCGTAATCGCGCTTCATGGCATCGGCCATCAATGCCGCCTCGCTGGGCGGCTGGCCGTAATGCAAGCCACCGGTAGCCGCCATCGGCAGGCCGGATGCACGCGCCAGGCGAGCGGCGTAGCGCAGGCGCTCCAGGGCCATCAGCCCAGGCTGATCGGTTCCGCCCCAGCCCGGATCGTTCTGCTCACGCCCGGCGCCGAGAATCACGATGGCATCGGCGCGCTGCGCCAGCGTCGCCCATTGCGCCTCCTCCAGCACCGGCTCACGTTCGAGCAGGCCCGCGCTCCATTGCATCACCGCAGGCAGGCTCATCAGCCAGAGTCCGCCGAAGCCGGTGGCAAAGCAGGCCACAGCCAGCCGCGGAAAGCGGCGGCGCAGCCACCAGCCCAACAGGATCAGCAGAAGCAGGATGCCTGGCGGCATCAGCAGTTGTTTGAGGATGTAGCGAATCGGCATCAGGCACCTCCGGGGCGCCCAAGCCTAACAGCTCGCTGAAAAATCAGGCGAGGCAGGAAGCACGACCGCAGCGGTGGCCAACGGCCAACTAACGCGGATTGCCACTGCGAAACAACTTCGAACCACAGGCCTGACAGGCTTGCGCATCCTGCCCGCGATGCCAGCTCACCGGTGTACCGCAGAGTGCGCAGCAAAGCGCCTGGCGACGCTTCATCAAGGGCTTGAGCTTGCCCATCGCCTTGCTGCCAGCGGACTTGGCGCTGCGCAATGGCTGACGCTGGATCAGCGCCAATTCCTCGGCCGCCGCGTGCCAGCCACGCAGCCAGTGCAGGTCACGATTGAGGTAGGCGCGGATCAGTTCCAGCTCCGCCGGGCTGAGCCCGTCGAGCTCCAGTTCACGCAGCGGTTCGGCATGCAGACGGCTGGCGGTATCGGCCTCCTCCAGCGCCAGGGCAAGACGCTGCAGCAGCCGCTCGTAAAGGCCGCCACCTCGTTCCGACTGCCGTGCATCAGCCATCGCCCACCTCGCGAGGCCCGTCACGCGCGGGCCTTGAATGAAGCTTAGCGAAGGCTCTGCAGGCAGCCCGGCGCCGCGACAAACGGCGGCCCCGGCACAATCTGGGTTTCCCTCGATAGACGGCGCTCATGTATGCTACGACGTTTTCCGCAAGCCCCAATCCTTCAGCGCCAGAGCCATGCACGAACAGTACTCGCCCCGTGAAATAGAAGCCGCCGCACAGTCCCACTGGGACGCGCAGAAATCCTTCGTCGTCAGCGAACAGCCGGGCAAGGACACCTTCTACTGCCTGTCGATGTTCCCCTACCCCAGCGGCAAGCTACACATGGGGCACGTGCGCAACTACACCATCGGCGACGTGATCGCGCGCTACCAGCGCATGCAGGGCAAGAATGTGCTGCAGCCGATGGGCTGGGACGCCTTCGGCATGCCGGCGGAAAACGCCGCGATGAAGAACCAGGTAGCGCCGGCCAAGTGGACCTACGAGAACATCGCCTACATGAAGTCCCAGCTGCAATCGCTGGGCCTGGCCATCGACTGGACGCGCGAAGTCACCACCTGCAAGCCGGACTACTACCGCTGGGAGCAGTGGCTGTTCACCCGCCTGTTCGAGAAGGGCGTTATCTACCGCAAGAACGGCACCGTCAACTGGGACCCGGTGGACCAGACCGTACTGGCCAACGAGCAGGTCATCGACGGCCGTGGCTGGCGTTCGGGCGCGCTGATCGAGAAGCGCGAAATCCCGATGTACTACTTCAAGATCACCGCCTATGCCGAAGAGCTGCTGAGCAGCCTGGATGAGCTGGATGGCTGGCCCGAGCAGGTCAAGACCATGCAGCGCAACTGGATCGGCAAAAGCTTCGGTGCCGACATCGTGTTCGACTACGACGTCGCCAGCATCGGCATCGACGGCCAGCTCAAGGTCTACTCCACTCGCCCCGACACCCTGATGGGCGCCACCTATGTGGCCGTGGCCGCCGAGCATCCGCTGGCCCAGCGCGCTGCCGAAAGCAACGCCGAGCTGCAAGCATTCATCGCCGAGTGCAAGGCCGGCTCCGTGGCCGAGGCCGACATGGCCACCATGGAGAAGAAGGGCCTGGCCACCGGCCAGTTCGTCATTCACCCGCTGACCGGCGACAAGCTGCCGGTATTCGTCGCCAACTACGTGCTGTGGGGCTACGGCGAAGGCGCCGTGATGGCCGTGCCGGCGCATGACGAGCGCGACTTCGAATTCGCCAACAAGTACGACCTGCCGATCCAGCAGGTCTACACCGGCGAAGGCAAGGACTACGACACCAGCACCTGGCAGGACTGGTATGGCGACAAGGCCGGCCTGACCACCATCAATTCCGGCAAGTACGACGGCCTGGACTTCGGCGCCGCCTTCGACGCCATAGTCGGCGACCTGGAAGCCAGCGAGCACGGCGCGCGCAAAACCCAGTTCCGCCTGCGCGACTGGGGCATCAGCCGCCAGCGCTACTGGGGCTGCCCGATCCCGATCATCCATTGCGACGCCTGCGGCGACGTACCGGTGCCGGAAGACCAGCTGCCGGTGGTGCTGCCCGAAGACGTGGTGCCGGACGGCGCCGGCTCGCCGCTGGCGAAGATGCCCGAGTTCTACGAGTGCAGCTGCCCGAAATGCGGCGCGCCGGCCAAGCGCGAAACCGACACCATGGACACCTTCGTGGAGTCGTCCTGGTACTTCGCCCGCTACGCCAGCCCGAACTACGAGGGCGGCATGGTCGACCCGGCCGCTGCCAACCACTGGCTGCCGGTGGATCAGTACATCGGCGGCATCGAGCACGCCATCCTGCACCTCTTGTACGCACGCTTCTTCCACAAGCTGATGCGCGACGAGGGCCTGGTGTCCTCCAACGAGCCGTTCAAGAACCTGCTGACCCAGGGCATGGTGGTCGCCGAGACCTATTACCGTACCCTGGAAAACGGCGGCAAGGACTGGTTCAACCCGGCCGACGTCATCGTCGAGCGTGACGCCAAGGCCAAGGTTATCGGCGCCAAGCTGAAGAGCGACGGCCTGCCGGTGGAAATCGGCGGCACCGAGAAGATGTCCAAGTCGAAGAACAACGGCGTCGACCCGCAGGACATGATCGATGCCTACGGCGCCGATACCTGCCGCCTGTTCATGATGTTCGCCTCGCCGCCCGATCAGAGCTGCGAATGGTCGGATGCCGGCGTCGAGGGTGCCAACCGCTTCCTGCGTCGCGTCTGGCGCCTGGCCCACGGCCATGTCAGCGCCGGTCTGCCGGGCAAGCTGGATGTCGCCGGCCTGAATGATGAGCAGAAGGCCGTGCGCCGTGCCATTCACCTGGCGATCAAGCAGGCCAGCAACGATATCGGTCAGCACCACAAATTCAACACCGCCGTCGCCCAGGTGATGACGCTGATGAACGTACTGGAAAAGGCCGCCACCGCGACCGAACAGGATCGCGCGCTGGTGCACGAAGGCCTGGAAATCGTCACCCTGCTGCTGGCGCCGATCACCCCGCACATCAGCCATGAGCTGTGGCAGCGCCTGGGTCACGCCGATGCGGTCATCGACGCGCAGTGGCCGCAGGTCGACGAATCCGCACTGGTGCAGGACAGCCTGACCCTCGTGGTGCAGGTCAACGGCAAGCTGCGCGGGCAGATCGAAGTACCGGCCTCGGCCTCCCGCGAGGAAGTCGAAGCCGCCGCCCGCGCCAACGAGAACGTGCTGCGCTTCACCGAAGGCCTGAGCATCCGCAAGGTCATCGTGGTGCCGGGCAAGCTGGTCAACATAGTCGCCAACTGATTAAGCTCGGCGCCACAGAGAGTGGCGCCGTGATCCGCCAAGGGGATATGAGAATGATGAAACGGAATCTGCTGGTCATCGGCCTGGCCGGTCTGCTCAGCGCCTGTGGTTTCCAGCTGCGCGGCACCGGCGACGTGCAATTCGCCCTCAAGGAACTCGACGTCAGCGCACGCGACGCCTACGGCGATACCGTGCAGCAGGTGCGTGAAGTGCTGGAGAACAACGATGTTCGCGTTTACGCCGGCGCCCCCTATAAGCTGGTGATCAGCCGCGAAACCGAGAACCGTCGCACGGCCAGCTACAGCAGCGGCGCACGTACCGCCGAGTACGAACTGACCATGGGTCTGGAGTATGAGATCCGCGGCGCACAGAACCTGCTGCTGACCGGCAACAAGGTGGAAGTGCAGAACTACTACCAGCAGGACGACAACAACCTGGCCGGCTCCGACCAGGAGGCCGCCCAGCTGCGCAGCGAACTGCGTCGCGAGATGATCCAGCAGCTCACGCAGAACCTGCAGCAAATCACCCCGGCCCAGCTCGAACAGCTGCAGCAGACTGCCGAAGCCCGCGCCAGGGCCGAAGCCGAAGCGCTGGAAGCAGCTCGTCGCGCTCGCGAGAGCCAGGTCGCCCCGCAGCAGTCGCCGATCGAACTGCCGATCCAGTAAGGCAGCGGGGCCGCGCTTGCGGCCCCTCGCCCACACGCCTCATGACATCACCTCGATGAAGCTTGCCCCCGCCCAGCTCGGCAAACACCTGCAAGGCTCGCTAGCACCTGTCTATGCGATCAGCGGTGACGAACCGCTGCTCTGCCAGGAAACCGCTGACGCCATCCGCAACGCCTGCCGTCAGCAGGGGTTCGGCGAGCGCCAGGTGTTCAATGCCGAGGCCAACTTCGACTGGGGCAACCTGCTGCAGGCCGGCGCCAGCCTCTCGCTGTTCGCCGATAAACGCCTGCTGGAGCTGCGCCTGCCGTCCGGCAAGCCGGGAGACAAAGGTGCCGCGGCGCTGCTGGAATACCTGGCCCGCCCGCCGGAAGACACCGTCCTGCTGCTGAGCCTGCCCAAGCTCGACGGCAGCACGCAGAAATCCAAGTGGGCCAAGGCACTGATCGACGGCCAGGCGAGCCAGTTCATCCAGATCTGGCCGGTGGACGCCAACCAGTTGCCGCAGTGGATTCGCCAGCGCCTGGCTCAGGCCGGCCTCAGTGCAAGCGCCGATGCGGTGGAAATGATCGCTGCGCGGGTTGAAGGCAACCTGCTGGCCGCCGCCCAGGAAGTGGAAAAACTCAAGCTGCTTGCCGACGGCAACCAGGTCGACGCCGAGACCGTTCAGGCGGCCGTGGCTGACAGCGCCCGCTTCGACGTGTTCGGTCTGATCGACTGCGCACTCGGCGGCGATGCCGCACACGCGCTACGCGTGCTCGAAGGCCTGCGCGGCGAAGGCGTGGAAACTCCGGTGATCCTCTGGGCGCTGGCTCGCGAAATTCGCCTGCTGGCCGGCATCGCCCATCAGCAAAGCCAGGGCATCCCCCTGGATAAAGCCTTTGCCAGCGCCCGCCCGCCGGTCTGGGACAAACGCCGGCCGCTGGTATCCAAGGCCCTGCAGCGCCATAGCAGCAAGCGCTGGGGCCAGCTGTTGCAGCAGGCGCAGTTGATCGACGCACAGATTAAGGGCCAGGCGCCCGGCGATCCCTGGAGCGACCTGGCCATGCTGACCCTGCAACTGGCCGGACAGCGCCTGCGCCTGTAATTGTTGCTGCCTACTTCCTTGTAGGGTGGGCCGGGCGGCGATCCGCTTCAGCCTACCGCCGTTGGTAGGCTAAAGCCCAGCCTACGAGCTGCGCCTGTAACCGTGGGAGCGGACTTGTCCGCGAGTGGTTCGAGCAAAGGACTCGCGGTCAAGGCCGCTCCCACAGGTTCCATCTGGACATTTTCTGTACAGCGGCGCATAGTCCGCGCCGTCTGCATTGGCGCAGGCACATCTGCATGAGGAAACGCCATGAGCAAGAAGACCGGCAAACGGCCGAACAAGGCCAAATCGATCATCGCCCAGCCCCTGTTTCGCTCCCGCCAGGAACGACCGCAGAAAGGCAAAGGCAGCTACCGCCGCGAAGCCTCCCACAATTGGGAGGCTTCTTGCTTTCTGGGCCTCATCAATGCGCTGATAGCCCAGAATTCGTCTCGGGCATGCTAAGGTAACCGCCTGCTTAAACGCCTTGAGATAGACATGCCACACCAGCTTCCACGTCGCGCCCTGGCTCTGCTTCCTCTCCTGCTGCTGGCGGCCTGCGCCCAGGCCCCGGCGGAAAACCTGCCCACAGCAACGACCCCGGCTGCGGCCCAGACCACCGCCGAAGAGGCGCTGCCCAGTTTCGCCGACTGGCGCCAGGCGCTGCGCAGCGAAGCGCTTGCCGCCGGCATCGACGCGGCCTTGTTCGATCGCGTGTTCGCCAGCGTTACCCCCGACCCGGCGGTGCTCAAGGCCGACAGTAGCCAGCCCGAATTCACCCGCCCCGTATGGGAATATCTTGACGGCGCCGTTTCCTCCAGCCGTATTGGCCGCGGCCGGGTACTGTTGGCGCAGCACGGCCTGGTACTGCAACGCATCGAACAGCGGTACGGCGTCGAAGCCCCGATTCTGGTCGCCATCTGGGGTCTGGAAAGCAATTTCGGCAACAACATCGGCAGCCACAGCGTGATCCGTTCGCTCGCGACGCTGGCCTATGACGGCCGCCGCCAGGGCTTCTGGCGCGTGCAGTTGCTGGCTGCGCTGCAGATCCTGCAGAACGGCGATGTAGCCAGCGAGCGCATGATCGGCTCATGGGCCGGTGCCATGGGGCAGACCCAGTTCATGCCGACTACCTACAACCAGCACGCAGTGGACTTCGACGGCGACGGCAAGCGCGACCTGTGGAATTCCTCGACCGACGCCCTGGCTTCGGCCGCTCACTACCTGCAGGCTTCAGGTTGGCAGCACGGCCAGCCCTGGGGCTTCGAGGTCAATCTGCCGAACGACTTCGACTACGCCCTGGCCGACCCGGACCAACGCCGTACGCTGGCCGAATGGGCCGAACTCGGCGTGCGTCCACTGGCTCCGACCGGCGCAGCCGCCAGCTCCCGCGCCAGCCTGCAACTGCCTGCCGGCCACAAAGGGCCGGCCTTCCTGCTGCTGGACAATTTCCGCAGCATCCTCAAGTACAACAATTCCACGTCCTATGCGCTGGCCATCGGCCTGCTCGCCGACAATCTGCTGCGTCCAAGCGAAGTCAAAGGACAGTGGCCACGCAGTGAACGCCAACTGGGTCGTAGCGAGCGTGTCGAACTGCAGGAGCTGCTGACCAAGGCAGGATTCGATCCCGGCCCGGCTGACGGCATCATCGGTGCCAACACGCGCAAGGCCATCCGTGCCCTGCAGCTGCAACTGAACTGGCCGGCCGATGGCTATCCGAACGGCGAACTCCTGCAACAGCTGCGCGCCCGCTGAGCCCGAGCGGCGCTGATACACGCCGCCTCGCCGATGCATTTGTCGACAGGCGGCCTCAGCGTCTGCATACACCTTCTGTGGTAGACTGGCGGGCGGCCAAAAGCCACCTGCCCACGGAGCCTCTACCGGAGCCCAGATTTCCGATGTCCGACACCTCCTCGCCCAAATCCGTCGCCAGCGGCGAAAAATTCCGCACCGCCCAAGGCATCACCGCGATCAAGGATGGCCAGAAGCGCCGTGCTGCGGCAGAACCCCAGGTTTTCGAACCCAAGCCCAAGTGGCTGCGGGTCAAGGCACCGGGCGGCAGCCGTTTCGAGGCGGTCAAGCGCAACGTCGGCGAGCACCGTCTGAGCACCGTGTGCCAGGAATCGCACTGCCCGAACATGGGTGAGTGCTGGTCCAACGGCACCGCCACCATCATGCTGATGGGCTCGGTGTGCACCCGCGCCTGCCGCTTCTGCGCCGTGGACACCGGCAACCCCAATGGCTGGCTGGACCTGGAAGAACCGCAGAACACCGCCAAGTCGGTGGAGCTGATGGCCCTGCGCTACATCGTGCTGACCTCGGTGGACCGTGACGATCTGGAGGACGGCGGCGCCGGGCACTACGCCGCCTGCGTGCGCGCCATCAAGGAAAACACCCCGCAGGTGGTGGTCGAAGCCCTGACCCCGGATTTCGATGGCGATCATCAGGCCATCGAGCGTGTCGTCGACTCCGGCCTGGAAGTCTTCGCGCAGAACGTCGAGACGGTCAAACGCCTCACTCACGTGGTCCGCGACCCGCGTGCCGGCTACGAGAAAACCCTCAAGGTGCTCGAACACGCCAAGAAGCACCGTCCCGACGTGCTGACCAAGACCAGCCTGATGCTCGGCCTGGGCGAAACCGACGATGAAATCATCGAGACCATGGATGACCTGCGCGCCATCGGCGTGGACATCCTCACCCTCGGCCAGTACCTGCAGCCGACGCGCAACCACCTCAAGGTGCAGCGCTGGGTCAGCCCTGAAGAGTTCAATCGCTTCCGTGACATCGGCCTGGAAAAAGGCTTCATGGAGGTCGCCGCCGGCCCGCTGGTGCGCTCCAGCTACCGCGCTGACCGCGTGTTCGAGAAGAACAACCTGGGCCTCGCCGCACCGGTTCCGGTGCCGGGCCAGGAAGTCAACGCCAGCCTGATTCCGGCGCTGAACCTGAACTGATCAGCAGTCGCCGGATAAACGAAAGGGGCGCCATGGCGCCCCTTTCTGCTTCTTCAGCACGACCGCTTACTGATATCCCAGTCTCTGCCGCAGGGCCTGCTCCAGGTGTTGCGCCACCTCGTCGAACGCAGGCGGCGCTTGCAACAGGTCGCGCATCTGCACCATCTTCAGCCCGGCGTAGCCGCACGGATTGATGCGCAGAAAGGGCGTCATGTCCATGTCGACGTTCAGCGCCAGGCCGTGGAACGAGCAGCCACGGCTGACGCGCAGGCCCAGAGAAGCGATCTTGTCGCCTGCCACGTACACGCCCGGCGCATCCGCCTTGGGCGCCGCCTCGATGCCATAGCCGGCCAGCAGATCGACCAGGCTCTGCTCCATGGCGGTGACCAGTTCGCGCACGCCGAGGTCGAGGCGACGCAGATCGAGCATCAGATAAGCTACCAACTGGCCCGGGCCGTGATAGGTCACCTGGCCGCCACGCTCGACCTGAATCACCGGGATATCGCCCGGCGCCAGCAGGTGCTCGGCCTTGCCAGCCTGGCCCTGGGTGAAGACCTTGGGATGCTGCAGCAACCAGATTTCATCCGCAGTCTGCGCGTCGCGCTCGGTGGTCAGACGGCGCATGGCGTCCAGCGTGGGCTGGTAGTCGACCAGCCCGAGGTGACGAACGACTAGCTCAGGCATGAGGGTCACAGCACCATGTGCACGCGACCGGTCGCGCGCAGGTCGACGTGAATCGCCTGCAGTTGCTCGACACTGGTCGCGGTGATCAGCACCTGCACGGAGAGGAAGTTGCCATTGCGGCTGTCGCGCATCACCAGCGTGGAGGCATCCAGGTCCGGGGCGTGACGCTGGATCACTTCGATCACCAGATCGGAGAAGCCCTCACCGGCGGTACCGATCACCTTGATCGGGTAACGCTCGCAGGGAAATTCGATTTTGGGCGGTTGAACGTCGCTATCGGTCATGTCATCAGCGGGCTCATGGCCCGTCCAGAAAGGTCCGCCACATATTGGGAGCGGACTGGATAAGTCAGGCGCCTCGACGAGGCGGTTAGTACAAGGCGGCTAAATGAAACGGCGGAGCAGCACCCTTTACAGTACGTAAATGGGCCCTGCTCCGCCGTTTTCAATGCTCAGCGACAACATCGTCGCTGCCAGCGTCTGCGGTCAGTTGAACAGGCCGAAGAAGAACAGGCGGATGCTGTCCCACAGACGACGCAGCAGGCCGCCCTCTTCTACCGACTGCAGCGCCACCAGATCGGTGCTGCGCACCACTTCGTCACCCAGTTTGACTTCGACCTTGCCGATCACGTCGCCCTGCTGGATCGGTGCGATCAGTTGCGGGTTAAGGGTCATGCTGGCCTGCAGCTTTTCCAGTTGGCCCTTGGGCATGGTCATGGTCAGGTCTTCGGCCAGGCCGGCCTTGACCTGATTCGCGGTGCCCTTCCACACGGTGGCCTGGGCCAGCTCGGCGCCTTTCTGATAGAAGGTGCGGCTTTCGAAGAAGCGGAAGCCATAGGTCAGCAGCTTCTGGGTTTCCGCAGCACGGGCCTGCTCGCTGTCGGTACCGAACACCGAGGTGATCATGCGCGCGCCATCACGCACGGCCGACGCCACCAGGCAGTAGCCGGCTTCGGAAGTGTGGCCGGTCTTCAGGCCGTCGACGGTGCGATCACGCCACAGCAGCAGGTTGCGGTTGGGCTGCTTGATGTTGTTCCAGAGGAATTCCTTCTGCGAGTAGATCGCATAGTGCTCGGCGTCTTCGTCAATGATCGCGCGGGCCAGGATCGCCATGTCATGGGCGCTGGAGTAGTGCTCGGGATGCGGCAGGCCGGTGGCGTTCATGAAGTGGCTGTTCTTCATGCCCAGGCGCTCGGCAGTGGCGTTCATCATGTCGGCGAAGGCGTCTTCGCTGCCGGCGATGTATTCGGCGATGGCGATGCTGGCGTCGTTGCCGGACTGGATGATGATGCCGTGCAGCAGGTCGTCGACCGTGGCCTGGCTGTTCAGCGGCAGGAACATGGTGGAACCACCGGAAGCGGCACCGCCGGTGCGCCAAGCGTGCTCGCTGATGGTCACCAGGTCCTGCTCGCCGATCTTGCCGTTACGGATTTCCAGGGTGGCGATGTAGGCAGTCATCAGCTTGGTCAGACTGGCTGGCGGCAGGCGCTGGTCAGCGTTGTTCTCGACCAGGACATTGCCGCTGGCGGCGTCCATCAGCACATAGGATTTGGCGGCCAGTTGCGGCGCCGCAGGCACCACCTGCTGGTTGGCCATCGCGAGGGGCGCAGCCAGAAGGGTAAGAACCAGTGAAGCACGTTGCACGAAGCTGGTGATGTTCATCCGTCTCTCGAAAATCGTTGCATGGGTTGTACGGCCCCGAGGGGCCATCTTTCGACTCGCCACCCGGCAAGCCTCGGATTAGTCCGGCAAACGCCGGTTAAGTTGCCATCAGTCGGCACGTACCAGCGTGGGCTGGCCAAGGTTGGCCAGGCGCACGCTGCTCTGCAGCTGTTCAGCCTCGCCCTGGTTGCTGATCGGCCCCATTCGGACCCGATGCAGGATCTGTTGGTCGCGCACCACTGAGCTGATGAACACCGGCACACTGCTGGTCTGGGTCAGCTTGGACTTGAGCAGCTCCGCAGCGTCCGGATTGGCGAAGGCTCCCACCTGGAGATACAGGCCAGAGGCTGCGAGTGAATCGTTTTTTTTTGCGTCGATCTGCACCGGCACCACCGCAGCGGCGTGCTGTGTAGGCGGCGGCGCGTACTGCTCGACGACCTGCGGTACAGGCTGTGCAACGGGCTTGGCAACGGCAGCCTTGGCCGGCTGATTGTTGGCCAGCACCAGCGGCACCGGACGGCCCTGTTGCGCCCACCACTCGTGCGGATCGATACCCTCGACCTTGACCCGTGCAGTGCCCTTCTCGGCATAGCCGAGCTTCTTCGCCGCAGCGAAGGACAGATCGATGATGCGGTCGGAGTAGAACGGCCCACGATCGTTGACCCGCAGGATCACCACCTTGCCGTTCTCCAGGTTGGTCACGCGTACATAGCTGGGCAGCGGCAGGGTCTTGTGCGCTGCGGTCATGCCGTACAGGTCATAGGTCTCGCCGTTGGCGGTGGCCTGGCCGTGGAACTTGGTGCCGTACCAGGAAGCCGGGCCGACTGCCTGATAGCGACGGGCATCCTGAATCGGGTAGTACTGCTTGCCGAACACCACATAGGGACTGGCCTTGACCGGCCCGTAGTGCGGCATGGGGATGGCGTCCTGAATCTTCGAAACGTCGACGTCCCACCAGGGTGCGCCATCGCGATGCGGGCGGTTGAAGTCCTCTGGGCCGGAGATACCGGCAGACTGACCGGGCGTTACCGCAGGTTGCGGTGCCCGATTGGAGGAGCAGCTCGCCAGCAACAGCGCTGCCGTTACGCAGGCTGCCAGCGGCAGCAGTTTGGACGCACTCATCGATTACCCCGTGCTTCGACCAGCAGCTCGGCCAGTTGGTTGACCGCCATGGCATACATCACGCTGCGATTGTAGCGGGTGATGGTGTAGAAGTTGGGCAAACCGAACCAGTATTCGTCGCCTTCGGCACCTTCCAGACGAAACGCCGTCACCGGCACGTCTTCGGCCAGCTTGTCCTGGCTCTGCCAGCCCAGTTCGCGCAGCTCGGCGACGTTCTTCACCGGGTCCAGCCCCTGGGTCAGGCCCTCGTCGACACGTGTTCCGCTGACCTCGACGCGACTGGCCACCTGGCCGCCGGCCTGCCAGCCGTGGCGTTTGAAATAGCTGGCAACGCTGCCGATGGCATCGGTCGGGTTGCTCCAGATGTTGATGTGGCCGTCGCCGTCGAAGTCCACGGCGTAGGCGCGGAAGCTGCTCGGCATGAACTGCGGCAGGCCCATGGCGCCGGCGTAGGAGCCCTTGAGCGAAAGCGGATCGACCTGTTCCTCACGGGTCAGCATGAGGAACTCGCGCAGCTCCTTGCGGAAGAACGGCGCGCGCGGCGGATAATCGAAGGCCAGGGTGGACAGCGCATCCATTACCCGCCAGCTGCCGGTGTTGCCACCGTAGAAGGTCTCGACACCAATGATGGCGACGATGAACTGCGGCGGCACGCCGTACTCGGCCTCGGCCTTCTCCAGCGCAACCTGATTCTTGCTCCAGAACTCAACACCCTGGGCGATACGCTTGTCGGTGATGAAGATAGGCCGGTATTCCTTCCAGGGTTTGACCTTCTCAGCCGGACGCGAGATAGCGTCGAGAATCGCCTGCTTGCGCTCGACATCGGCGAACAGGGCATACAGTTGCTCGCTGGCGAAACCGTAGTCACGGGTCATTTCCTCGACGAACTCGGTCACCTGCGGCGAGTCCTGGTAATCCGCCGCCAACGCCTGGGCGCCGGTGCCGAGCATGCCGGCGATGCCGACTCCGATGAACGTACGAGCAGCCCAACTGCGCAGAGAATGCATTAACTCAAAACCCCCAAATCAAACCTGGGCGATCCACTTTCTGTGGGTGTGGATCGCCATCAATATCCCGAAGCCTGACAACAGCGTGACCAGATGGGTTCCGCCATAACTAATGAAGGGCAGCGGCACCCCAACCACCGGCAGCAGCCCGCTGACCATGCCGATGTTGACGAATACGTAGACGAAGAAGGTCATGGTCAGCGCCCCGGCCAGCAGCTTGCCGAACAGCGTCTGCGCCTGGGCGGTGATCACCAGGCCGCGCGCCAGCAGCAGCAGATAGAGCAGCAACAACAGACAGACGCCAACCAGGCCGAACTCCTCCGCGAGCACGGCAATGATAAAGTCCGTATGGCTTTCCGGCAAAAAATCCAGGTGCGACTGAGTACCCAGTAGCCAGCCCTTGCCCAGCACGCCGCCGGAACCGATCGCTGCCTTGGACTGGATGATGTTCCAGCCCGACCCCAGCGGATCGCTCTCGGGATTGAGGAAGGTCAGCACGCGGCGTTTCTGGTAGTCATGCATGACGAAGTACCACATGCCCACCGCGACCGGCACCACGGCAGCGGCGGCGCCGATGATCCAGCGCCATTGCAGGCCGGCCATGAACACCACGAATGCGCCCGAGGCGAGGATCAGCAACGAGGTGCCCAGGTCGGGTTGTTTGACGATCAGTACGAAAGGCACACCGATCATCGCCAGGCTGATGACGATGTGCTTGAAGCGCGGCGGCAGGTTGTGCCGCGACAGGTACCAGGCGATGGTCATCGGCATGATGATTTTCATCAGCTCCGACGGCTGGAAGCGGATCACCCCGGGGATATTGATCCAGCGTGTGGCGCCCATCGCGGTATGGCCCATGACCTCCACCACCATCAGCAGCGCGACGCCTATCACGTAGGCAAGAGGTACCCAGCGCGCCATGAAGCGCGGGTCGAACTGGGCGATCACCACCACCGCGAGCATGCCGATGCCGAACGAGGACGCCTGCTTGAGCAACAGGTCGATATTCTTGCCACTGGCCGAATAAAGGATGAACAGGCTGCCAGTGCCGAGAATCAGCAGCAGTAACAGCAGCCAGCCATCGATATGCATGCGCTGCAACAGGCTGGCGCGACGACGCAGTACGTCCTCGTCGGACAGGGTACGGTCGAAATTGCTCATCATCGTTGGCTGACCTCGGCAGGCTTGGGCATCGCGAACTCGGCCTTGAGCTGACCGGTTTCCTTGTCCAGCAGCCAGGCGTCCATGACCTGCTTGACCACTGGCGCGGCGACGCCAGAGCCGGATTCCCCGTTCTCCACCATCACCGCCACGGCGATCTGCGGGTTGTTCGCAGGCGCGAAACCGATGAACAGCGCGTGGTCGCGGTGGCGCTCCTGAACCTTGTTGCGGTCGTACTTCTCGCCCTGCTTGATCGCCACCACCTGAGCCGTGCCGCTCTTGCCGGCGATGCGATAGACCGAACTGTCGCCGACCTTGCGCGCCGTGCCGCGAGGGCCATGCAGCACTTCTTCCATGCCATGGATGCCGTAATCCCAGAACTTCGGGTCACGTAGGACGATGTCGGGCATCGGATTGGGGTCCACCGGCAGACGACCATCGACGCTCTTGGCCAGGTGCGGGCGAATCCACTTGCCACGTGTGGCCATCAATGCGGTGGCCTGCGCCAGTTGCAGCGGCGTGGTCTGCATGTAGCCCTGGCCGATGCCGAGAATCAGCGTCTCGCCGGGATACCAGGGCTGGCGATAGCGTGCCCTTTTCCAGTCGCGCGACGGCATCAGGCCGGCGGTTTCCTCGAACATGTCCAGCGCCACGCGCTGGCCGAGGCCGAAGCGGCTCATGTAGTCGTGCATGCGATCGACGCCCATCTTGTGCGCCAGATCGTAGAAATAGGTGTCGTTGGAACGGGCGATGGCCAGGTTGAGGTCGACCCAGCCGTCACCGCTACGGTTCCAGTTGCGGTATTTGTGGCTGTGGTTGGGCAACTGATAGAAGCCAGGGTCGAACACCCGCGAGGTGGGCGTGACCACCCCGGCATCGAGGCCAGCCACGGCCACCATCGGCTTGATGGTCGAGCCAGGCGGGTAAAGGCCGCGCAGTACCCGGTTGTACAGCGGCTGATCGATGGAGTCGCGCAACTCGCCATAGGCCTTGAAGCTGATGCCGGTGACGAAGGGGTTGGGATCGAAGCTGGGCTGGCTGACCATCGCCAGCACTTCGCCATTGTTCGGATCGATGGCCACTACCGCGCCACGACGACCACCCAGGGCTTTTTCCGCGGCCTCCTGCAGGTTCACGTCGAGGCTGAGGACGATGTCCTTGCCCGGTTTCGGATCGACGCGGTTGAGTACGCGCAATACGCGGCCACGGGCGTTGGTCTCGACCTCTTCATAGCCGACCTCGCCGTGCAGTTCGTCCTCGTAGAAGCGCTCGATACCGGTCTTGCCGATATGGTGCGTACCGGCATAGTCGGTCGGGTCGAGGCGCTTGAGCTCCTGCTCGTTGATACGCCCAACATAGCCGACCGAATGAGCGAAATGCTCCTGCTGCGGGTAATGCCGCACCAGCTGCGCAGCCACCTCGACGCCCGGCAGACGGAACTGGTTGACCGCGATGCGGGCGATCTGCTCCTCGCTCAGCTCGAACAGGATCGGTACCGGCTCGAACGGGCGCCGCCCCTGGCGCACGCGGCGTTCGAACAGCGCACGCTCATCCTCGCTAAGCTCCAGCACCTCGACCACGGTGTCGAGCACGCTGAGCCAGTCACCGGCACGCTCACGGGTCACGGTCAGGCTGAAGCTGGGACGGTTGTCGGCGATGATCACGCCGTTGCGGTCGTAGATCAGCCCACGGGTCGGCGGCAGTGGCTGCACGTGGATGCGGTTGTTTTCTGCCAGCGTACTGTGATGCTCGTACTGGATCACCTGCAGGTAGTACATGCGCATGATCAACACGCAGGTCAGCAGAATGATCACCACGCCGCCGACGAGCACCCGGCGCTTGACCAGGCGAGCGTCCTTTTCGTGATCCTTGAGGCGAATCGGCTGCGGCATGACTACTTGATCACTTGTGGTACGGGTGGCCGGACAATACCGTCCAGGCTCGGTAGATCTGCTCGCCGAGCAGGATACGCACCAGCGGATGCGGCAACGTCAGAGGCGACAGCGACCAACGCTGCTCGCTGCGCGCGCAAACCTCAGGCGCCAGCCCTTCCGGGCCGCCGACCATGAGGTTGACGTTGCGTGCGTCGAGACGCCAGCGGTCCAGCTCTGCCGCCAGTTGCTCGGTGCTCCATGGCTTGCCATGGACCTCCAGCGTGACGATACGTTCGCCGGGCTGCACCTTGCTCAGCATGGCCTCGCCCTCCTGACGGATCAGGCGGGCAACATCGGCGTTCTTGCCACGGGTGTTGAGGGGAATTTCCACCAGTTCCAGCGGCAACTCGGCCGGCAGGCGCTTGACGTACTCCTGCCAGCCCTCCTCGACCCAACGCGGCATGCGCGAACCGACGGCGATCAGTTTGATCCGCACGGTTTGCGCTTACTCTGCGCTGTGCTGGGCGCGGCTCTGCTCGGCGCCCTGCCACAGGCGCTCGAGGTCGTAGAACTGGCGCGCGGTCGGCAGCATCACGTGCACGACGATGTCCCCGAGGTCGAGCAGCGCCCATTCGCCGCTGTCCAGACCTTCGCTACCGATCGGGCGTACACCCTGTTCCTTGACCTTTTCCAGTACGTTTTCCACCAGTGACTTGACCTGACGGCTGGAGCTACCGCTGGCGATCACCATGAAATCGGTGATGCTGGTCTTGTCCTTGACGTCGATCACGGTGATGTCGGTCGCCTTGATCTCTTCCAGCGCCGCCACGGCGATCTTGACCAGCTCGTCGCTGGGCATGTTCTGCTTACTCATAAAAACTCATTTGCCTCGTGTAATGGACGCCAGCGCACATGCATGGCGTTTCAAGCATTGGGCGCACGGTACAGATCGTGCGCCTGGATATAGGCCAGTACCGCATCCGGCAGCAGATAACGCGCCGAGCGGCCAGTTGCCAACAAGTGGCGAATCTGCGTGGCGGAAATCGCCAACGGAGTCTGCCAGATGAAACTGATTTGCCCGCCTGCACCCACCAGGCTCAACGGGTCGCTGACACTGCGCGCGGCCAGCAGATCGCGCAGCGCCTCCGGCGCTTCACTGTCGGCATCCGGCCGTTGCAACACCAGCAGGTGACAGTGCTCGAGCAGCTCCTGCCAACGATGCCAGCTCGGCAAACCGCAGAAGGCATCCCAGCCCAGCAGCAGAAACAGCTGATCGTCCGCTGCCAGCTCGGCACGCACCGACTCCAGCGTGTCCACGGTGTACGACGGCTTGTCGCGGCGCAGCTCGCGGTCATCGACCGTCAGCCGCGTCTCGCCTGACACCGCCAGTTCGACCATGGCCAGACGCTGCTCGGCCGTCGCCTGCGGCGTGTCGCGGTGCGGTGGTCTGGCGCTGGGGATCAGCCGCAGCTCGTCCAGCACCATGAATTCGGCCACCTCCAGCGCGGCACGCAGATGCCCGATGTGCACCGGGTTGAAGGTACCGCCGAGCAGGCCGATGCGTCGGGCGCCGATCCGTTTCATTTATGTACGAATGTGTCCGTCGCCGAAGACCACGTATTTCTCGCTGGTCAGGCCTTCCAGGCCGACCGGGCCACGTGCGTGCAGCTTGTCGGTGGAAATGCCGATCTCCGCCCCCAGGCCGTACTCGAAACCATCGGCGAAGCGGGTCGAGGCGTTGACCATCACCGAGGAAGAATCCACCTCGGTGAGGAAACGCCGCGCATCGCTGAAGTTCTCGGTGATGATCGAGTCGGTGTGCTGCGAGCCGTAATGATTGATGTGCTCGATGGCCGCCTCCAGCGAGTCGACGATGCGAATCGCCAGGATCGGCGCGTTGTACTCGGCGAACCAGTCGTCCTCGCTCGCTTCCAGCACATCGCCGCCGAGCAGCTCGCGGGTGGCGGCATCGCCACGCAGTTCAACGCCCTTGTCACGGTAGATGGCGGCCAGCGGCGGCAGCACACGTGCAGCGACAGCCTGATGCACCAGCAGGGTTTCCATGGCATTGCACGGCGAGTAGCGCTGGGTCTTGGCGTTGTCGCAGACGCGGATGGCCTTGTCGAGGTCGGCGGCGACGTCGACATAGACGTGGCAGACGCCGTCCAGATGCTTGATCACCGGCACCTTGGCATCGCGGCTGATGCGTTCGATCAGGCCCTTGCCGCCGCGCGGGACGATCACGTCGACGTACTCCGGCATGGTGATCAGCTCACCGACGGCAGCGCGGTCGGTGGTTTCCACCACCTGCACGGCAGCTGCCGGCAGGTCGGCCTCGGCCAGGCCCTGCTGGATGCAGCGGGCAATCGCCTGGTTGGAGTGAATGGCCTCGGAGCCGCCACGCAGGATGGTGGCGTTGCCGGACTTCAGGCACAGGCTGGCGGCATCGATGGTCACGTTCGGACGCGACTCGTAGATGATGCCGATCACCCCCAGCGGCACACGCATCTTGCCGACCTGGATGCCGGACGGCAGGTAGCGCATGCCCTGAATCTCGCCGATCGGATCGGGCAGGGTCGCTACCTGGCGCAGCCCTTCGATCATGCTGTCGATCACCTTCGGCGTCAGCGCCAGGCGGTCGACCATGGCCGGTTCCAGACCACTGGCACGGGCGGCGGCCAGGTCCAGTTCGTTGGCGGCAGTCAGCTCGGTGCGAGCGGCATCGAGGGCATCGGCGGCAGCGTGCAGCGCGCGATTCTTCTGCGCGGTGCTGGCGCGGGCGAGCACCCGCGAAGCCTGGCGGGCGGCCTGGCCCAGGCGGGTCATGTAGTCGTGCACGGACTCGGTCATGGCGGCGGAGGTCTGGCAGTTGGAAAAAGGGGCTGATTATAGCCGGCTCACAAGGCCGCGCCCAGCGGCGTCTGGCAAGCGGTAACCAGCGCGTCCGTTCAGGGCGAAGGCCGGACGACAGCAGCCTTGGCTGGCGATGCGCAACGGACCGCACGGGGGCTGGTCTGGCGCGGGGCCGTTCAGGCATTTTTAAGCTTGCTGTTGTTATGCTCGCCGCCCCGAGACCCCGCCCGAGCCCGATGCGACAGATGACGCCCGCCGCCCCCACCCTCAGTTTGCCCTGGCCGGATGCCAGGCCACTGCCCGACACCTTCTTCGACCGCGACGCGCAGTTGCTGGCGCGCGAGCTGCTGGGCAAGGTGATTCGCCACCGCGTCGGCGAGCTGTGGCTGAGTGCGCGGATCATCGAGACCGAGGCCTACTACCTGGTGGATAAGGGCAGCCACGCCTCGCTCGGCTACACCGAGAAGCGCAAGGCGCTGTTCGCTGATGGCGGGCACATCTATATGTACTACGCACGCGGCGGCGACTCGCTGAACTTCAGCGCGCACGGCCCTGGCAACGCGGTGCTGATCAAATCCGCCCACCCCTGGCTCGATGCGGTCAGCGGCGCCGACTCGCTCGCCGCGATGCAGCACAACAATCCCGACACCCTTGGCCAGCCGCGCGCGCCCGAACGCCTGTGCGCCGGGCAGACTCTGCTGTGCAAGGCGCTCGGTCTGAAGGTAACGGACTGGGATGCGCGCCGCTTCGATTTGCAGCGATTGTTCGTCGAGGATGTCGGCGAACAGCCGCACTCGATCATCCAGTGCGCGCGCCTGGGCATTCCCAAGGGCCGCGACGAGCATCTGCCGTATCGCTTCGTCGACGCGCTGTACGCACGCCATTGCACGCGCAACCCTTTGCGCCGTGGACAGGTCGAAGGGCGTGACTATCGATTGTTGAGCGTTTCGGGAGCAGAAGGATGAGTGTCTGGCTGGATAACCTTTCCACCTGGCTGAGCGGCAACCCGCAATGGCTGGGCCTGGCGATCTTTCTCATCGCCCTGCTCGAATGCCTGGCCCTGGTGGGCATCGTGCTGCCCGGCGTGGTGATGCTGTTCAGCGTCGCCCTGCTCGCCGGCAGCGGCGTGCTGACGCTGTGGCAGACGCTGCTGCTGGCCTATGCCGGCGCGCTTTGCGGGGACATGATGTCCTACGCCCTGGGCAGAGGTTTCAAGCACAACATCAGCCGCTTGCCGGTACTGCGCCATCATCCGCAGTGGATCATGCGCGCCGAGCTCTACTTCCGTCATTACGGCGTGGCCAGTCTGCTGGTCGGTCGCTTCATCGGCCCGCTCCGGCCCATGCTGCCGATGGTGGCCGGCATGCTCAACATGCCGTTGCCGCGCTTCATCCTGGTCAGCCTGGTGGCAGCGGCCGGCTGGGCGGTGGCCTATCTGTTACCGGGCTGGGCCACCGGCGCAGCCCTGCGCCTGCCGATGGCAGAAGGTTTCTGGACCGAGGCGGCGGTGCTGTTGGGCGGTATCGGCATCATCCTGCTGCTGACCGTTCAGGCCAGCCTGGCGGAAAAACCGCGGGCCACTCTACTGGGCGGCGGGCTCAGCCTGGCGCTGCTGGTGGCCATCGTCATCGGCTGGCCGCATCTCGATGCGCTGGACCAAGGTTTGATGACCCTCGTGCAGGAGCAGCGTCAGGCACATCTGGACCAATGGATCGGCACCCTGACCCGACTGGGCGACTTCCATATTCAGTTTGTCGCGGCTGCGGTGCTGTGCACCCTGCTGTTCCTCGCGCGCCGTTGGCGCCACCTGCTGTTCGCCGGCTCGACATTGCTGGTCACGGCCCTCGGCAACACCACGCTCAAGCACGGCTTCGCCCGGGCACGCCCGGATGTGCTGAGCGAACCGCTGACCACCTTCAGTTTTCCCAGCGGCCACAGCTCGGCAGCCTTTGCTTTCTTCCTGGTGCTGGGGGTACTGGCCGGGCGCGGGCAATCGGCGCGCCTGCGCCTGGCCTGGCTGGTGGTGGCAAGTCTGCCGGCCTTGGCGATCGCCTTGTCGCGGGTCTACCTGGGCGTGCACTGGCCCAGCGACATCATCGCCGGCGCCTTGCTGGCCTCGGCCGTGTGCGGCCTGAGCCTGAGTTTGTGCCAGCGCCAGGAGGTGCTGCCGGCACTGCCGGCGCGCCTGTGGTGGATCATCCTGCCGGCCTGTCTCGCGGTACTGGGGGGGATGGCGACCTGGCAGCTGTCCAACGCGCTGCTGCGCTACGCTTACTGACGCGTCGCCTCAGGCATCGCCCTGGAGCATTTCCAGCATGGCGTGCAGCTGCTCCAGGCGCAGGGCTGGATCGTCGAGCTGAAGCAGCTGCAGTTTCTGCGCCGATTCCAGCGGCAACAGGTAGGCCAGCTGATTGGCCAGTTGTTGCTGGCTGGTGACCACGCCCGGCATGGCCAGGCCCGCCACTAGCGGATGCTCGGCCAGCGCAGCGTGCAAAGCGGCAAGGTCGGCGTGTTCGGCCTGCAGCGGGCTATCTGGCGGCTCCTCCAGCCACTGCACGTCGGCGACAGTCAGTTGGTCAGGCAGAACCTGGGCACGCTCGACGCGAAAGCGCCGCCCGCCTTCGACGCGAATACCCAGCAGCCCGTTGCTGCGCTGTTGAAAGTCGCGCACCAGCGCCTCGCAGCCGATGGCGGCGAAACGGCTGGCGGCTTCGCCCACCTCCTCGCCCTCGACGATGCACACCACGCCGAACCCCTCGCCCTGCTTCATGCAGCGGCCGATCATGTCCAGGTAGCGCGCCTCGAATATCTGCAGGTCGAGCACGCAGCCGGGAAACAGTACGGTGTTGAGCGGAAACAGCGGGAGTTTCATGGTTTTACGGCCTGTTATCTACGCAAGGCTGCCGGGGCATCAGGGATGGTCAGGCAGGCTCTCACAGGAGCATGACAATCGCCAGAGGCAACAGCACGGCGGTGATCACTCGCATCAGGCTCATCGCCAGCGCGGCGAAGGCGCCGCACTCGTCGCTTTCCTGCAGTGCGCGCGCCGTACCCACGGCGTGTGCGGTGATGCCCAGCGCCATGCCCTGCGCCGCCGGGTGGCGGACCCGGCACAGACGCAGAATGGATGGCCCGACAATGGCGCCGATGACCCCGGTGATCATCACGAACACCGCAGCCAGCGCCGCGATACCGCCGATCTGATCGGCCACCAGCATGGCGATCGGCGAGGTCACTGACTTCGGTGCCATGCTCATCAGCATCAGTCGTTCGGCGCCGAACAGCCAGGCCAGCCCTGCCCCAAGCACGGTGGCGAAGGTACCGGCGACCAGCAGGGTGAGGATGATGGGCCAGAACAGCTGGCGAATTCGCCGCAGGTTGAGATACAGCGGCACGGCCAGGGCCACGGTGGCCGGACCGAGCAGCAGGGTCAGCGCCGCGACGCTGTTGCGATATTCGGCGAAACTCAGGCCACACAGCAGTAGGATGCCGATCACCGTAAGCATCGACACCAGCACCGGCTGCAGGAATACCCAGCGAGTGCGCTCGTAGGCTGCCATCGCCAGTTGATAGGCGCCCAGGGTGATGCCGATGCCGAACAGCGGGTGATGCGTCAGCGCCTGCCAGGCGCCCTGCCAGTCCGGACTCATGCGTCCTCCCGGCGCTGCTGGCGCTCGATCAGTTTCTGCATCAGCCAGCCGGCGAAGGCCAGCGACACCAATAGCGACAGCACCAGCGCGCCGACCACGGCCCAGAAATCGGCGGCGATATCACTGGCATAGGCCATCACGCCCACGGCGGGCGGTACCAGAATCAGCGGCAGGTACTTGAGCAGGCTGCTGGAGGCGACGCTCAACGGCTCGCCTACTTCGCCACGCACGATCAGAAAGGCGAACAACAGCAGCATGCCGATGATCGGCCCCGGCAGCATCGGCAGCAGCAGGACGTTGAGGACGGTTCCGAGCAACTGGCACAGCACCAGCCATGAAAGGCCGCGAAGCAGCATGTTTAAGGTCTCCAGAAGACGAGCGATGGCCGTACTTCCGCTCGCGAGTAGGCCGTTGAAAAACGTAGGCGAGGCAGTCAGTGCAAGGCAAAAACAGGCGAAAAAGCGGAGTTTACGAGCTGTAAATGAGCATTTTGAACCTGTTTTTAACGCAGCAATGACCACGCAGGTAGTTTTTCAGCGGCCTACTAGAGGGGATTCCGGGCATCTATTGGGGCATGTCGGCCATTATAGGCCGGCTGGCCTCTGGATTGCTGCGTCAGGCTGGCCTATGCCGCGTCATTCAGTACCCGAGGCAGGCTTGACCTGCTGCTGCCCCCCATGCTGATCTAGACCGCAACGGTTTTACGCAAACAAAAACAACACACGCGTCCTCAAGGAGGAACTATGCCGTTCGTACCCGTAGCAGAGCTCAAGGACTATGTTGGCAAGGAACTCGGCAAGTCCGAGTGGCTGACCATCGATCAGGAGCGCATCAACCAGTTCGCCGAGTGTACCGGCGACCATCAGTTCATCCACGTTGACCCGGAAAAGGCCAAACAGACCCCCTTCGGCACCACCATCGCCCACGGTTTCCTCTCGCTGTCGCTGGTGCCGATGCTGATGGAAAAGATCATGATCATGCCGCAGGGGCTGAAGATGGCAGTGAACTACGGTCTCGACAGCGTGCGCTTCATTCAGCCGGTCAAGGTCGACTCCAAAGTGCGCCTGACGGTGACGCTGACTGACGCCACCGAGAAGAACCCCGGCCAGTGGCTACTCAAGGCCCGAGCTGTTCTGGAAATCGAAGGCCAGGAGAAACCGGCCTACATCGCCGAGCCGCTGTCTCTCTGCTTCGTCTGATCACCGCCTGCTCCCGTTTCCGGCCCTCCCCGCCGGAACGGGAACCCTATCGCGTCAGCAATGCGTGCAATGCGACAGCGCAAGCCTTCTGGCTTGCGGCATACTGCGGACCAAAGCACCGACCTGGACGTCCGCCATGAATCCCCTTGCCCTGCGCCTGCTGCCTCTTTGCCTGTCCCTGCTGATCGCCGGTTGCGAGGAAGCACGCCCGCTATTGCCGGCCAATGCCACCCTGCCCGACGGCGGCCAGTATCGCGGCGAGATCGTCGACGGGCTGCTACAAGGCCCGGGCCGCCTGGACTATCGCAATGGCAGCTGGTTCGTCGGCCAGTTCCAGGACGGCATGCTCGAAGGCCGCGGCGAGTGGCAAGGCCCCGGTGGCGAACATTATCTGGGCGAGTTTCATCAGGGCATGTTCCACGGCCAGGGCACCCTCACCTACAGTGACGGTAGCCGCTACGAAGGCGGGTTCGAACGCAATAGATTCAGCGGCGTCGGCCTGCTCGAACAGGGCGGCCAGCGTTACCAGGGCGAATTTCTCAACGACCGCTTCCACGGTCTGGGCAAACTGGAAACGGCCGACGGCAGCAGCTTCCAGGGCCAGTTCGTCAAAGGGCAGCCGGAGGGCCAGGGCGTACGCATCGACGCCTACGGCAATCAGTTCAGCGGCGTGTTCGCCCAGGGTCTGCTCAGTGGCCAGGGCAGCTACCAGAACGCCGATGGCGACAACTACAGCGGCGGCTTCCAGAACGACGAGTTTCACGGCAAGGGCCGCTACCAGAGCGCCGCAGGCGAGACCTGGGCCGGAGAGTTCGTCGAGGGTGTGATGCAGGGCCCCGGCGAATACACCGATGGTGAAGGCACACGCTACCTCGGCGAATTCGCCGACTGGCAGTACGAAGGCGAAGGTCTGCTCACCCTGCCAGACGGCAGCGCCTACCGTGGCCATTTCTCCGGCGGTGAATACAGTGGCGAGGGCACCCTGACTCTGGCCGATGGCAGTCGTCAGTCCGGCATTTGGCAAAGCGGGCGCCTGGTACGTGACGAACAGGGCCAGGCGCTGCCCGACAGCCTGGAGCTGGGCCTGTTGCGACAGGGACAGTTGCTCGATGAAGCCATCGCCGCAATTCCCGCCTCGACACCGGCACGCGAACTCTATGCCCTGACCCTCGCGGGCGACGGCAAGCAGAGCGTATTCATGCGCGAGGCCGATTATGTCAGCAGGCTGATGCGCGATCGCTTTGGCGCTCACGGCAGCATCAGCCTGATCAATCACCGCGACCATCTTGCCGACCGCCCGCTGGCCACGCGCGAGAACCTCACCCGTGTGGTGCAGGCGCTGGCCGAGCGCAGCGGCGAGGAAGACCTGATCTTCATCTATCTGACCAGCCACGGCTCGCGTCGCCATGAACTCAACCTCGACCAGCCGCGCCTGCAGTTGGCCGACCTGCCGGCCAGCGAGCTGGCGGCGTTGCTCGCCCCGCTCAAGCAACGCAATAAGGTGGTAGTAGTTTCGGCCTGTTATTCCGGCGGTTTCATCCCACCGTTGAAAGATGAAAAGACCCTGGTGATGACCGCCGCACGCGCCGACCGGGTGTCGTTCGGCTGCAGCGAAGAGAACGACTTCACCTATTTCGGCCGCGCCCTGTTCGCCGAGGCGCTGGGCGAGACCGACAATCTCGAACGAGCCTTCGAACTGGCCAAGGAACGCGTTGCCGAACGTGAACAGAGCGACGGTTTCGAACCTTCCGAACCGCAGATCTGGGCGCCACGCGGCGTGCTCCAGCACTGGCGCGATCTGCGTCAGAGTCAGGCCGAGCGTGCGCTCGGTGCCGTGGCCAGCGGTCCGGCAAAGGACTAAGCTGAACTGTAACGGACAAGAGAGCACTGCATGTACCTGACCCCGCAGCACATTCTTATCGCTGGCGCCACCGGACTTACCGGTGAGCACCTGCTCGACCGCCTGCTCAGCGAGCCGACGGTGGCCCGCGTGCTGGCGCCGACCCGACGACCACTGGCTGCCCATCCGCACCTGGAAAACCCGGTGGGTGATCTGCAGGCGCTGCTGCCACAACTGTCCGGCCAGGTCGATACCGCCTTCTGCTGCCTGGGCACCACCATCAAGCAGGCCGGCTCGCAGGAGGCCTTCCGCGCTGTCGACCACGATCTCGTGCTGGCTTTCGCCCACCGCGCTCGCGAGCTCGGCGCACGCCATCTGGTGGTGATCAGCGCCCTGGGCGCCAACCCCGGCTCAAGGGTGTTCTACAACCGCGTCAAGGGCGAAACCGAAGAGGCGCTGAAAGCCATGGACTGGCCGCAACTGACCATAGCCCGTCCGTCGCTACTGCTCGGGGCACGCCATGAGTTTCGTCTTGGCGAGCGCCTCGCGGCACCGCTGCTGCGCTGGCTGCCGGGCACGTACCGTGGCATCGATGCCTGCGCCCTGGCTCGCGCCCTCTGGCGCCTGGCCCTGGAAGAGGAAGACGGCGTGCGCGTGATAGAGTCTGCCGACCTGCGCCGCCTGGGGCGCTGATGCCGTGGATGAAGCGATGAAACCGACAAGCCTGATCGAAGCCCTGCAAGACGCCGATATGCTCGAGATCGACGGCCTGTATGCCTGGCAGTTCGACCTCGACACCGAATTGCTGGCGCAGATCAGCGCCGGCACCGCTGGCAGCGACAGCGCAGCCAAACCGCTGTTGCAGGTGCACTGCATCGATGGTCGCGAGCGCCGCCTGTGGAAATTCTCCCTGGCTTCGGTGCAGGCCGCGCGCTACAGCGAAACGGACGACAGCTGGCTGATCGAAGGCAGCGAAGTCAGCCACACCCTCAAGTGTTTCGCCGCCTTTCGCGGCGACAACGATGAGGACGATGAAGGGCACGGCGAAGCCTGAACCATGGGCCTGTATGACCGCCATGTCCTGCCGCACCTGATCGATTTCGCCTGCGGCATGGGCGCGGTGATGAAGGTGCGCTCGCAGATCGTGCCGCTGGCTCGCGGACGCGTGCTGGAGATCGGCATCGGCAGCGGTCTCAACCTGAGCTTCTATGACCCGCAGCGGGTCGAAATGGTAGTCGGTGTCGATCCGTCCGCCGAGATGCAGAACCTGGCCCGCGAACGCGCCGCCCGCTGCCAGGTGCCGGTGGAGATGATCGCCCTGGAGCTGGGACAGATTCAGGCTGCAGATGCCAGCTTCGACGACATCGTCTGCACCTTCACCCTGTGCACCATTCCCGATGCGGTCGCCGCCCTGCGCGAGATGCGCCGCGTACTCAAGCCTGGCGGGCGCCTGCTCTTCTGCGAGCACGGCCTGGCGCCGGATCTGCCGGTGGTGCGCTGGCAAAAGCGCCTGACGCCAATGTGGAAACCGCTGGCCGGCGGCTGCCATCTGGATCGCGACATACCTGCGCTGATCAACGCTGGCGGCTTTCATATCCGCGAGCTGAGCACCGGCTACCTCAAGGGGCCAAGGCCGATGACCCACGTCTATCGCGGCTGGGCAGACTGAACGACTAGCTGCTTACCGCGCCGGAACGCAACGCCAGCGGATCGACCAACCCGGCGGCGATAATCATGCCCACCAGCTCCGGCAGCGTCTCGGCCTGCATGCGCTTCATCACCCGCGAGCGATACAGGTCGACGGTCTTCACGCTGATATCGAGCTGCTCGGCCACTTCGCGGTTGGTGTAGCCGCGCACCAAGGGCAGCAGCACGTCACGCTCACGCGGGGTGAGCTGATCGAGCCGCGCCTGAACCTCGGCCAGACGCGCGTCGCGCTTTGGCCGGGCCAGGCGGCGATCCAGCGCCTGCTGCACGCTGTCGAGCAACAGTTGCTCGTTGTAGGGCTTCTCGATGAAATCCACCGCGCCGGCCTTGAACGCGCGCACCACGATGGGCACGTCGGCATGACCGCTGACGAAGATCACCGGCAAGTCGATACCACGCGCGCGCATCTCCTCCTGCACGTTCAGCCCACCCATGCCGGGCATGCGCACATCGAGCAGCACGCAGGCATTGGCAGTCGGTTCGCAAGCCTCAAGAAAGGCCCGACCGCTGGTGAAAGGCACGCCTGTCAGGCCAACCGACTCCAGCAGCCAGAGCGTCGAGTCGAGCATGCCCTGGTCGTCATCGACTACATAAACCCGTTGTTGCATCTGCGTGCAGCTCCTCTTGTTTTTATACGTCGTCCCTGCCCAACGGCAAACGACATTCCAGACACAGCCCACCACCCTCGGCCGGGAACGCCTCCAGCGCACCGCCGAAACCCTCGATGATGCTGCGGCTCATGGACAGGCCGAGCCCCAGGCCGTCCGCCTTGCTGGTGTAGAAGGGCGTGAACAGCTTGGTCATCTGCTCGTCGCTGACGCCCGGCCCCTGATCGATTACCCGGATGGCCAGGCAGCCGTCAGCTTCGCTAGCCTCCAGACGCACCTGCGAAGGCGCGCCGGGGTGACGTTCGCGATTGGCATCGATGGCATTGCGCAGCAGGTTGAGCAGCACCTGCTCGAGCAGGACGCGGTCGGCGAATACCGACGGCAGATTGTCCGGCAAGACGTCGCTCACCGCCACCTGTGCCGTACCGGCCTCCCAGTTGCACAGACGCACCGCTTCGCGCGCCACCTCGGCCAGGTCCAGCGCCTGCATGCGCCGCTGGCCCTTGCGCAGAAAGGCGCGCAGGCGCTTGATCACGGCCGAGGCGTGGTTGGCATGTTCGGTGATGCGCGCCAGGCCCTGGCCCACCTTGTCGACACCGGCCGGATCGCCGCCGATGCCCTGTAGGTAGCGCTGGCTGGCGCTGGCGTAGTTGACCACCGCCGCCAGCGGCTGGTTGATTTCGTGGGCGATGCCCGAGGCCAGTTCGCCCAGGGTGATCAGCCGCGTGGTGTGCGCCAGCTCGTCCTCCAGCCGACGCTTGTTCTCCTCGGCCTGGATGCGCGCGGTAATTTCGCGCGACACGCTGACCACCTCCACCACCGCGCCGGTGTAAGTCTCGCGGATCGCGCGGCTGGCGGTCTCGAACCACAGGTAATGACCATCGCGATGACGAATGCGATAGGTCATGGTGTGGTAACCATCCTGCTCCAGCGCCTCGCGCGATTGCCTGGCTTGCTGAGCCTGATCCTGCGGATGCAGCAGACTGTCGACCGCCATGCCGCGCAGTTCTTCCGGCCAGTAGCCGAGTAACGTCCAGCTGGCAGGCGTGGCGTCGAGGAACACGCCTTCCGGCGTGTGCCGGGAAATCAGGTCGGTGGTGTTCTCGGTGATCAGCCGATACAAGCGCCGCGCACGCGCGGCCTCACGCTGCTCACGAACCTCGCGGGTGGCCTCGCGGCAGCGCGCCAGCACGCGGCGCTCGGCGACATCGGGAATGAAACTCCAGATCAGGATGCGCTCGCCATCCTGCGCTTCCACCGACTCCACGGCGCGCGACTGCTCCAGGCAGGCGCGCACCAGCGGCAAATGGTTCACCGGCAGCAGCTCGCCCACCTGCGCCAGCGCACGTTCACCGAGCAGCCCCTGCAACGCCGCGTTGCTCTCCAGCAGACGCGCCCCGGCGTCGAGCAGCAGCGCCGGCTGCGGGTCAGATGACAGCAGCGGCGCACTGCGCGCCAGCCCCGAGGCCAGCTCGACCATCTGCACCAGCAGCTCGCGCAGCCAGGGCAGCCATTCCAGCCCGGCCGCCTCGTCGACCTGCAACAGCAGCACGCCGGGCTGGCCGGCCTGCAGCTGCAGGGCTAACGCCTGGCCATGATGCAGCGCGGCGCGGCGTAGACGCCCGGCCAGCCAGCAGGGCAGCCGGCGCAGGGCGTCGAAGGGCAGGCTTGGTTGCTCACCAAGGGCAGCGAACAGCGTCTCGTCACTGGCCTCCAGCGGGTCGCCCATGCCTGGCGGCAGGCGCGGCCCCCCGTCCTCCTGGGCATAGGTGCGGCTGGCAGGCTGCCAGGCCAGGTACCAGGCCTGGCGCACCTGCGGGCAGCCCAACAGGGCCTGGCGCAGCGCCTCGGCCCGCTCGCCCAGCGGCGGCGCTTCGCGCTGGATGCGCAGCCAGGACTGCAGGGGAACCGCGGAGAGATGAGCGTCAGTTTTCATATAGTAATTACGCTATAAAACCTTAGTGCAATTTCCATAAAAAATAGAAATGACCTATAAATTATCACCAGCAAGCTTCGGTAATGCCTGCATCATTACCGGAATAACCAGAGCTAACAATCAGCCAAAGGTGTATCCGCCATGTCGATCTACGAGCAGGGCCTCGGCCGCGCCGCCGTCAATCACGTCGCCCTCAGCCCCCTGAGCTTCATCGAACGTACCGCGGCGGTATACCCGCACTATCCGGCGGTGGTGCATGGCTCGATTCGCCGCAACTGGGCCGATACCTACGCGCGCTGCCGACGCCTGGCCTCGGCGCTGGCCGGCCGTGGCATCGGCAAGGGCGACACGGTAGCGGTGATGCTGCCGAACATTCCGGCCATGCTCGAAGCGCATTTCGGCGTGCCGATGATCGGCGCGGTGCTCAACACCCTCAACGTGCGCCTGGATGCCGAGGCGATCGCCTTCATGCTGCAGCATGGCGAAGCCAAGGTGGTGATCGCCGACCGCGAGTTCTTCGATGTGATCCATGCCGCCATCGGCATGCTCGACCACCCTCCGCTGGTGATCGACGTCGACGACCCCGAGTACGGCGAGGGCCAGGCGGTCAGCGACCTGGACTACGAGGCCTTCCTCGCCGAGGGTGACCCCGAATTCACCTGGCAGTGGCCCGCCGACGAGTGGCAGGCCATCAGCCTCAACTACACCTCCGGCACCACCGGCAATCCCAAGGGCGTGGTCTATCACCACCGCGGCGCCTTCCTTAATGCCATGGGCAACCAGATGACCTGGAACATGGGCAACCACCCGGTCTACCTGTGGACCCTGCCAATGTTTCACTGCAATGGCTGGTGCTACCCCTGGACGGTCACCGCGCTGGCGGGCGTGCATGTGTTCCTGCGCCGCGTCGACCCGGCGAAGATCCTCACCCTGATCCGCGACGAGCAGGTCACCCACCTGTGCGGCGCGCCCATCGTGCTCAACGCCCTGGTGAACATGCCGGCCGAGGCCAAGGCGGCCATCGACCATCCGGTCAAGGCCATGGTCGCCGGCGCCGCGCCGCCCGCCAAGGTGATCGGCGCGGTGGAGGAGATGGGCATCCATGTCACCCATGTATACGGCCTGACCGAGGTCTACGGCCCGGTGACCCTGTGCGCCTGGCACGCGGAATGGGACGAACTGCCGCTGGAAGAACGCGCCACCATCAAGGCGCGCCAGGGCGTGCGCTACCCGACCCTGGAAGGGGTTATGGTGGCCGACCCGAAAACCCTGGAGCCGGTGCCGCGTGACGGTCAGACCATCGGCGAGATCTTCATGCGCGGCAACACCGTGATGAAGGGCTACCTGAAGAACCCCAGCGCCACCGCCGAGGCCTTCGAAGGCGGCTGGTTCCACACCGGCGACCTGGGCGTGTGCCACGCCGATGGCTACGTGGAAATCCGCGACCGCCTCAAGGACATCATCATCTCCGGCGGCGAGAACATCTCCACCATCGAGGTCGAAGGCGTGCTCTATCGCCACCCGGCGGTGCTGGAGGCGGCGGTGGTCGCCCGCCCGGACGAGAAATGGGGCGAGACGCCCTGCGCCTTCATCACCCTCAAGACCGGCCAGCAGGCCAGTGAAAGCGAGATCATGACCTTCTGCCGCGAGCACCTGGCCGGCTTCAAGGTGCCCAAGACCGTGGTCTTCACCCAACTGCCCAAGACCAGCACCGGCAAGATCCAGAAGTTCGTCCTGCGCGATATGGCCAGGGCGCTCTAGAAGCGCCCCTCTCCCCCGGCCCCTCTCCCGGTGAGAGAGGGGTGAATGAACCGTTTTCACAACAACAAGAACCGGCCCAGGCGGCCGACGGAGAACCCTCATGCAAATTTTCAAGCGCCGTGACGGCGACGAGCAACCGTACTGGCCCCTCGGCCCGTTCAAGCTGCGCCTGCCGTTCGTGCATTACCGCTGGGAAACCGCGGAGATGCTGCAGGCACTGATCATGTTCGTGGTCAGCCTGGCGATGATCCCGCTGCTGGAGAAATACCTCGGCCTGCCCTACGACGTGGCCCTGGCCTATGTGGTGGTGTGCGGCATCGGTTTCATGCTGCCAGCGCTGCTCGGCGTGCCCTTCGTACCCGGCTGGATCACCCCCGGCATCCCCGTGGTGCTGCTGTTTCTCGGCAATTTCGAACCCGGCCCACAGGCCATCCAGGCGCTGTTCGCCCTGCAGTTCCTGGTTTTCGTGATCTTCCTCGTGCTCGGCGTCACCCGCCTGGGCAGCGCCCTGGTGCGGCTGATCCCCAACTCGATGAAGGGCGGCATAATCATCGGTGCCGGCATCGCCGCGCTGATGGGCGAAATCAGCGCCGGCGGCCGCCTGGCCAACACGCCGATTTCCCTGGTGCTGGGCAGCCTGATCTGCCTGTACCTGATGTTCTCGGTGTCGTTCAAAGGCCTGACCGAGCGCGTGCCCTTCGCCCGCAAGATCGTCAACTACGGCATGGTGCCGGGCATGCTGATCGCCATTTTCATCGGTATCGCCGTGGGCGAGTACAAGATGCCGGACGTGAAATGGGGCATAACCGCGCCAGCCTTCGGCGAAATGTGGAACTACCTGCCGTTTAACGTGGGCTTCCCCGGCCTGGACGTGTTCCTGCTGGCCGTGCCCACCGCGGTGATTGCCTACGTGATCGCCTTCGGCGACATCATCGTCGGTCAATCGCTGATGCAGCGCGCCGATGAACTGCGTACCGACGAGGTGATCGAAAACAACGTCGACCGAGTGCACCTGGTGACTGCCATTCGCAACGCCCTGCATGCCTTCTTCGCGCCCTACCCTGGCCTGGCCGGTCCGCTGTGGACAGCGGTGGCTGCAACCATGGCCGAGCGCTACAAGTACGGGCGCAAGGCGATGGACTCGATCTACAGCGGCGCCGGCACCTTCTGGATCACCGGGTTCGCCGCGCTGTTCATGCTGCCGCTGGTCAGTTTCTTCCAGCCGGTACTGCCGATCGCACTGTCGCTGACGCTGATCCTCACCGGCTACATCTGCCTGATGGTTGGCTTCGAGCAGCTCAACAACAACACCGAGCGCGGCATCGCCGGCACCATGGGTGTGGTGCTCGCCGTCTACGGCGCGGGCTGGGGCCTGGCCGCGGGCGCTGCGCTGTACATCTTGGTCGAACGCACCCATCTGCTTAAATTCACCAGCATCAAGGATAAGTCGCGTAGTCCGGCGGAAGCTGACTGACGCATTTCGTTCCACGCGCCGCGCCTGTCGCGGCGCCTCCGCTGTCGAGGTTGCACCATGCCCGAATTCAACGCCCCGCTGCGCGATATGCGCTTCGTCCTCCATGAAGTCTTCCAGGCGCCGAGCCTGTGGGCACGTCTGCCGGCCCTGGCAGAAACCGTCGATGCCGACACCGCCGACGCCATCCTAGAAGAAGCGACCAAGGTCACCGGCAGCCTGATCGCTCCGCTGAATCGCAGCGGCGACGAGGAAGGCGCCCAGTGGGTCGATGGCGACGTGCGCACCCCAGCGGGTTTTCGCGAGGCCTATGCCACCTACACTGAAGGCGGCTGGGTGGGCCTGTCCGGCAACCCGCAGTACGGCGGCATGGGCATGCCCAAGATGCTCGCCGTGGCCTTCGAGGAAATGCTCTACGCCGCCGGCTCCAGCTTCGCGCTGTATTCCGCTCTCAGTTCGGGCGCCTGCCTGGCCATCGACGCCCACGCCAGCGAAGAGTTGAAAACTACCTATCTGCCGCCGATGTACGAAGGCCGCTGGGCCGGTTCCATGTGCCTGACCGAGGCCCATGCCGGCACCGACCTTGGCATCATCAGAACCCGCGCAGAGCCGCAGGCGGACGGCAGCTACAAGGTCACAGGCAGCAAGATCTTCATCACTGGCGGCGAGCAGGATCTGACCGAGAACATCATCCATCTGGTGCTGGCCAAGCTGCCGGACGCACCGGCCGGGCCGAAGGGCATCTCGCTGTTGCTGGTGCCCAAGGTGATGGTCAATGCCGATGGCAGCCTCGGCGCGCGCAACGCGGTGAGCTGCGGCTCCATCGAGCACAAGATGGGCATCAAGGCCTCGGCTACCTGCGTGATGAACTTCGACGGCGCCACCGGCTACCTGATCGGTGAAGTGAACAAGGGTCTGGCGGCGATGTTCACCATGATGAATTACGAGCGCCTGTCCATCGGCATCCAGGGCATCGGCTGCGCCGAGGCGTCCTATCAGTCGGCCGTCAGTTACGCCCGCGAGCGCATCCAGAGCCGCGCCGCCACCGGCCCGGTGAACCGCGACAAGGTCGCCGACCCGATCATCGTCCACGCTGATGTGCGTCGCATGCTGCTGACCATGAAGGCGCTGAACGAGGGCGGCCGGGCCTTTGCCTGCTACGTCGGCCAGCAGCTCGACCTGGCCAAGTACGCCGAGGACGCCAGCGAGCGGCAGAATGCCGAAGCCCTGGTCGCTCTGCTCACCCCGGTGGCCAAGGCCTTCTTCACCGACACCGGGCTGGAAAGCTGCGTGCACGGCCAGCAGGTATTCGGCGGCCATGGCTATATCCGCGAATGGGGCCAGGAGCAGTTGGTGCGTGACGTGCGTATTGCGCAGATCTACGAAGGCACCAATGGCATCCAGGCGCTTGACCTGCTCGGGCGCAAGGTGGTGGCCAACGGAGGTGCCGCGTTGCGCCTGTTCGCCGGCGAAGTGCGCGACTTCGCCCATGCCCATGAATCGCCCTTCGGCGATCGCCTGATCGAGGCCCTGGAGCGCCTGGAGGCGGTCAGCGGCTGGCTGCTGGAGCAGGCCAAGAGCGAGCCCAACGCCGTCGGCGCTGCTTCGGTGGAATACCTGCACCTGTTCGGCTACGTCGCCTATGCCTACATGTGGGCGCGCATGGCGGCCGTGGCGCAGAACAAACGGAGCGAGGACGACGCCTTCTACGGCGGCAAGTTGGCCACCGCGGAGTTCTTCTTTGCTCGTCTGTTACCACGCACCCTGAGCCTGGAGGCGAGCATTCGTGCCGGCAGCCAGCCGCTTTACGGTCTGGCTGCCGAACAGTTCTAAGCGTAGGGCGGATGCAACCCGCCGCCGAGCCGGCGACCCTACAAGGTTGAGCGTGTTGCGCGGCGCTTCGGCGTCGCGCTTTTTTATTCGAGCCTCGGCTGGCCCCGCCCAGCCGACGAGGAGTCCTTATGCGTGAAGTCGTGATAGTCGCCGCCTGCCGTACCGCCATCGGCAGCTTTCAGGGTGCGTTGAGCCGTATACCCGCGCCGCAACTGGGCGCCGCGGTGATCCGCGAACTGCTCGCCCGCACCGGCATTGCAGGCGAGCAGATCGACGAGGTGATTCTCGGCCAGGTGCTCACAGCAGGTTCCGGGCAGAACCCGGCCCGGCAGAGCGTGCTGCTCGCCGGTCTGCCGCATACGGTGCCGGCCATGACCCTGAACAAGGTCTGCGGCTCCGGCCTCAAGGCGGTGATCCTCGGCGCTCAGGCCATTCGTGGCGGCGACGCCGAGATCGTCATCGCCGGCGGCCAGGAGAACATGAGCCTGGCGCCCTATGTCATGCCCGGCGCCCGCAGCGGCCTGCGCATGGGACATGCGCAATTGGTCGACACGATGATCCAGGACGGCCTGTGGGACGCTTTCAACAATTACCACATGGGTATCACCGCCGAGAATCTGGCCGAGCAGTACGGCGTCACCCGCGCCGAGCAGGACGCCTTCGCCCTGCGTTCGCAGCAGCGTGCCCAGGCCGCCATCGACGCCGGACGCTTCGCTAGCGAGATCGTCCCGGTGGAAATCCCCCAACGCGGCGCCGAACCGCTGCGTTTTGCCCAGGATGAACAACCGCGCGCCGGCACCAGCCTGGACAGCCTGGGCAAGCTGCGTCCGGCGTTCAAGAATGACGGCACGGTGAGCGCCGGCAACGCATCGACGCTCAACGACGGCGCTGCCGCAGCGCTGCTGATGAGCGTCGAGAAGGCCGACGAACTAAAACTGCCGATCCTTGCGCGCATCGCCGCACACGCCAGCGCCGGGGTCGATCCGGCGGTGATGGGCATCGGCCCGGTATTCGCCAGTTGCAAGGCGCTGGAGCGCGCCGGCTGGAGCCTGGAACAGCTCGACCTGATCGAGGCCAACGAAGCCTTCGCCGCCCAGGCCATCGCCGTCGGCCGCGAACTGCATTGGGACAGCGCCAAGGTCAACGTCAACGGCGGAGCCATCGCCCTCGGCCACCCCATCGGTGCATCCGGCTGCCGCATCCTGGTCAGCCTGGTCCACGAGATGCAGCGCCGCGATGCCCGCCGCGGCCTGGCCACCTTGTGCATCGGCGGCGGCCAGGGTGTGGCCCTGGCCATCGAACGCTGAAACAATCGCCGCGAACGGACAAGAACAAGAGAGAACCATGCGAACCCTGACCACCCTGACCGGCAACAGCCAGAAACTCGATGGCGGCGCCATGTTCGGCAACGCGCCCAAGGCCCTTTGGCAGCGCTGGATGCCGGCCGACGAACTGAACCGCATCGATCTGGGCTGCCGCGCCCTGCTGGTGCAGGAAGACGAGCGCAACATCCTGGTGGAAACCGGCATCGGCGCCTTCTTCAGCCCCGAGCTGAAACAGCGCTTCGGCGTGCAGGAAGACCACCACGTGCTGCTCGACGAGCTGGCGAAGGTCGGTTTGAGCGATGCCGACATCGACATCGTAGTGCTCACCCACCTGCACTTCGATCATGCCGGCGGCCTGCTCGCCGCCTGGCGGGCGGATCAACCCGCGCGCCTGCTGTTTCCCAACGCGCGCTTCCTCACCGGCCGGCGCCAATGGCAGCGCGCCTGCAATCCACACGCCCGGGATAGAGCCTCCTATATCCCGGAACTGCTCGATCTGCTGGAAAACAGCGGCCGCCTGCTGCTGATCGATGAAACCGACCGCTGCGAGCTGCTCGGCCCGGACTGGCGCCTGCACTGGAGCGATGGCCACACGCCCGGCCAGTTGCTGCCGGAAGTGACCATGCCAGGCGGGCCGGTGGTATTTCCCGGCGATCTGATCCCCGGTGCGCCCTGGGTGCACCTGCCGATCACCATGGGCTATGACCGCTTCCCCGAAGGCTTGATCGAGGAGAAGGAGGCGCTGCTGGCCGACCTGATCGCCCGCGGCGGCCGTCTGGTATTCACCCACGACCCAGACGTGGCCATGGGACGGGTGACGCGAGACGAAAAAG
The DNA here is from genome assembly GCF_002439135.1 of Pseudomonas sp. UBA6323. Classification (NCBI taxonomy): domain Bacteria; kingdom Pseudomonadati; phylum Pseudomonadota; class Gammaproteobacteria; order Pseudomonadales; family Pseudomonadaceae; genus Pseudomonas; species Pseudomonas sp. UBA6323. Next base: position 160,092 of record NZ_DJSX01000065.1, read on the forward strand.
GCCGCTACGGGCTCGATGAGGCGGTAAAAGCGGCTCATCTGCTGGCAAACTGATGCCATCGGGCCTTGACGTGCCGGCCATGCAGCGCGAGCATAGCCGCTTGTATTTCGCCGTGGTCACGACCACACCAGCGCCCCGGGAAGGGGCTGCGCCTGGTCAGCATCAGACTGGCCAGCGTGTCGTGCCCACCTCGACACCCTGGGAACCGCTTCATGAGCCTGGCCTCTGTACGCGCCTTCTTCGCCGCCAAGGCGCCTGATATCGCGATCATCGAACTGCAGTCCAGCACCGCTACCGTGGCGCTGGCGGCCGAAGCGCATGGCGTGACGCCGGGCCAGATCGCCAAGACCCTGGCCTTTCGCATCGCCGAACGCGACGTGCTGATCGTTGCTCGTGGCGACGCACGCATCGACAACCGCAGGATGAAGGAATGCTTCGGCGCCAAGGCGCGCATGCTCGATGCGCAGACGGTGATCGAGCTGACCAGCCACCCGGTCGGCGGCGTCTGCCCGTTTGGTCTGGCCACGCCCTTGAGCGTCTATTGCGACCGCTCGCTGCTGGCCTTCGACGAGGTGCTGCCGGCCGCCGGCGCTACTCATAGCGCCGTGCGCATCGCCCCGCGGCGCATGGCCGAGCTGGTCGATGCCGAATGGATAGACGTGTGTCAGGAAGTGGAGACCGAGACCTGCTGAACAGCACGCGCACCGAGGCATTTCCCGGATTGCATCCGGGCTACGAATTTCCAGGCACCGGAGTCTTCTGCAGCCGGATGCAATCCGGGGCTGGACTATCAGAGGGGGGCATATCGCGTTGGCCTACAACCCACCGCTAACCCCAAGGTTGACACCCAGCGCGGTGGCCAGGGAAAACGGCAGCAGTAAGGTATCGAGCAGCGCACTGCCGGGCAGATCCAATCCCGCATAACGCGGCGCCTCGGCACCGAAACGGTCCAGCGGGCAGCAACCGCCATTGATCGTGTACCAGTCCAGCCGCGTGCCGGCGTAGACCACCGGCGCACCTGGCTTGGCTGCGTCCAATGTGCGCACGGTGGCGCAGCCGCTCAGGCTCAGCAGCGCCAAGCCTACGACCAGCCCTCGCCTCATCCGCGCGCGACCCGAATCTCGACCAACTTGCCGTCGAGAAAGCGCAGGTAACGATACATGCCGTTGCTTGGCCCGTAGACCCACTGCTCCACCGTTACCCCACCACCCTGCGGGCTGCTGGGTGGGATCACCTCACGGTGGTCGGGCTCGCCGCATTTGCGTCGGACGTCCACCGTCAGATCGCCCTCGCTAATCAGCGTAGTGCCGCAGCGCATCGACGCCTGCGCAGCAGGCATCAGCGACAGGGCCAACAGGCAGCCCAGCAGGTAACGAATGGCCATGGACATCGATCTCCCTATTCGTCCGACACCATATGATGCTCGCCCCAACGCGGCAGCATGTCCTGGGGTATGCCCAGGCAGTTGAGGATACGCGCAACCACGAAATCCACCAGATCATCCAGGGTCTGCGGCTGGTGATAGAAACCGGGAGATGCCGGCAGGATGGTCACGCCGAGGTTGGACAGCTTGAGCATGTTCTCCAGATGGATACTCGAATACGGCGCTTCGCGTGGCACCAGGATCAGCTGACGACGCTCCTTCAGTGCCACGTCGGCGGCGCGTTCAATCAGGTTGTTGCAGGCGCCGGTGGCGATGGCGGACAGGGTGCCGGTGCTGCACGGCACCACCACCATGGCAGTGGGCGCGCCGGAGCCGGAGGCGGCTGGCGCCATCCAGTCTTCCTTGCCATAGACGCGGATCTGCCCAGGCGCTGCGCCGGTGTATTCGGTGAGGAACTGCGCCATCGCCTGCGGCTTGGCGGGCAGTGCCACGTCGGTTTCGGTGGCCATGACCAATTGCGCGGCCTTGGAAATCAGGAAGTGCACTTCGCGCTCCTCCTGCACCAGGCAATCGAGCAGGCGCAGGCCATATTGCGCGCCCGAGGCGCCGGTCATGGCCAGGGTGATGCGTTCAGGGCCGCTCATAAATTCACTCTCAAATCTGCTGCGCTTGCTTATGCTGCGTTGCGCGACTTCGACTGCGTAGGGCGGGAGCAACCCGCCGGTTTTCATGCCTGGCGGGTTCCACCCGCCCTACGGCCAGCGTCAGGCCAGGGCCTGGGCCAGCTTGCCATGCAGGCCGCCGAAGCCACCGTTGCTCATGATCACCACCTGGGTGCCGGGGCGCGCCAGGGCCTTCACCCCATCGATGATCGACTCCAGCGAGTCGCACACACGCGTCGGGTTGCGCGCCTGCGCTACGGTGGCCGCCAGGTCCCAGCCGAGATTGGGCGGAGCGTACCAGAACACGGCATCGGCCTGTTCGGCCGACTCGGCTAGACCGTCTCGATGGGCACCGAGCTTCATCGAATTGGAGCGCGGCTCGATCACGGCAATCACCTGAGTATCGTCGCCGACGCGCTTGCGCAGGCCATCGAGCGTGGTGGCGATGGCCGTGGGGTGATGGGCGAAATCGTCGAAGAGAGTCACACCACCGACCTCGGCGACCTTCTCCATGCGCCGCTTGGCGTTGATGAACTGGCCCAGCGCCTCGATGCCCAGCGCCGGCACCACGCCGACATGGCGCGCCGCCGCGAGCACGGCCAAGGCGTTGGCAACGTTGTGCCGGCCGGTCAGGTTCCACTCCACAATACCCTCGACCTTGCCGTCGAAGCTTACCTCGAAGCGCGAGCCATCGGCGCTGAGCAGGCGCGCCTGCCATTGGCCGCCTTCGCCGGTGGTCTGCACGGGCGTCCAGCAGCCCATCTCGATCACCCGCGTCAGTGCGGTTTCGCTGGCCGGATGGATGACCAGGCCTTCGCTCGGGATGATGCGCACCAGGTGATGAAACTGCCGCTCGATCGCCGCCAGGTCCGGGAAGATGTCCGCGTGGTCGAATTCCAGGTTGTTGAGGATGGCCGTGCGCGGGCGGTAGTGGACGAACTTGCTGCGCTTGTCGAAGAAAGCGCTGTCGTACTCGTCGGCCTCGACCACGAAGAACGGCGTATCGCCCAGGCGCGCGGAAATGCCGAAGTTCTGCGGCACGCCGCCGATCAAAAACCCCGGCGCCATGCCGGCGTGCTCGAGCACCCAGGCCAGCATGCTCGAGCTGCTGGTCTTGCCGTGAGTACCGGCTACCGCCATCACCCAGCGGCCCTGCAGTACATGGTCGGCCAGCCACTGCGGGCCGGACACGTAGGGCAGCCCCTTGTTGAGTACATACTCCACCGCCAGGTTGCCGCGGCTCATGGCATTGCCGACCACCACCAGGTCAGGCGCCGGCTGCAGGTGCGCCGGATCGAAGCCCTGCATCAGTTCGATGCCCTGGGCTTCGAGCTGGGTACTCATGGGTGGGTAGACATTGGCGTCGGAGCCGGTGACGCGGTGGCCGAGTTGCTTGGCCAGCACCGCGAGCGAGCCCATGAAGGTGCCGCAGATGCCGAGAATATGGATGTGCATTGATGACCTCTTAAGGAGCCCTACTCATAGGGCTTAAAGCGATGGCCGCAGGTTAGCACAGCGCCCACCGGGCGGCTGCTGCGCCCTGTTCAGACAAAGGCGCGTAGACCAAGTTGCCCGACCACGAAATCAAACGCTTGCTTGGATTGCACTTTCAACTGGCTTTGAGGCAGCATCGACCGACCCGCTGGCACAACAGCTGCATCGCCACTTCTGCCCCATTACACAGAGAAGCCGAGGCCCACCATGCGCATCGTCCAAGCCACCCTAGAGCACCTGGACCTGTTGACCCCGCTGTTCGTCAAATACCGCGAGTTCTACAACGAGCTGTCCTACCCCGAGTCGTCGCGCAAATTCCTTGAGAAGCGCCTGCGGCGCAAGGAATCGGTGATCTACCTAGCCCTGGCCGACGATGAAGACAAGCTGCTTGGCTTCTGCCAGCTCTATCCCAGCTATTCCTCGCTGTCGCTCAAGCGCGTGTGGATTCTCAACGACATCTATGTGGCCGAGGATGCCCGCCGCCAGCTGGTCGCCGACCGCCTGCTGCATACCGCCAAGCAGATGGCCCGCGAAACCAATGCCGTGCGCATGCGCGTCGCCACCAACCGCGACAACGAGGTGGCGCAGAAGGTCTACGAGTCCATCGGCTTCATCGAGGACGAGCAATTCAAGAACTACGTGCTCCCCATCAACTCGGACTGATCGCGCTGGGCGCCCCTGTGCGCGACCGACTTGTGGCGAGAAACACGCGCCCTTATCGTGACGCAGTCTTCCCAACGAGCCTCCATGCATGTGGTCCTTCAAGGCCTGGCGCCGCCGTCGCACCCTCGAACGCAACCCTGTCGACCCCAATCACTGGGCCGAAGTACGCAGGCGTCTGCCGATCCTCGATGGCCTCGACCAGCGCGAAGAGCAACAACTGCGCGAACGCGCCGTATTGTTCCTGCATGACAAGCACCTGACGGCCCTGCCCGGCCTGCAGCTCGGCCAGGTCGAGCAACTGCTGCTGGCCGCCCAGGCGCAGTTGCCACTGCTGCACCTGGGCGATCTGGACTGGTACCAGGGCTTTCACGAGATCGTGCTCTACCCCGATGATTTCCTCAGCCCGCAGCGCCACCGCGATGCCAGCGGCATCGAGCACGAGTGGGACGACGCGCGCAGCGGCGAAGCCTGGCAACAAGGTCCGGTGATCCTGGCCTGGCCCGGCGTCGAGACCAGCGGCGGCTGGGAAGGCTACAACCTGGTGATCCACGAGTTGGCGCACAAGCTGGACATGCTCGAAGGCAGCGCCAACGGCCTGCCGCCGCTGCACCGCGACATGCGCGTACAGGACTGGGCAAGCGCCATGCAGAGCGCCTATGACGCGCTCAACGCCGAGTTGGATGCCAACCCCGAGGCGGAAACCGCCATCGACCCGTACGCCGCCGAAGACCCGGCGGAATTCTTCGCCGTGACCAGTGAATATTTCTTCAGCGCCCCGGATCTGCTGGCCACGGCCTTCCCCGAGGTCTACCGGCAACTGTCGCTGTTCTACCGCCAGGACACCCTTGCCCGATTGCAGCGGCTGCAGGCGGAACACCCCGACTACCGGACGGTCGAAACCGCGACCAATGGCTGATTCACCCGGCGTAGTAACGCCATGCGAATACGCCTATAATGCGCCCCACTTTTTTGGCCCTCCCTGGGAGTTCACCCATGAGCTACAGCAAGATCCCGGCTGGCAAAGACCTGCCGAACGACATCTACGTCGCCATCGAAATCCCGGCCAACCATGCGCCGATCAAATACGAGATCGACCATGACACCGATTGCCTGATGGTCGACCGTTTCATGGCCACCCCGATGTTCTACCCGGCCAACTACGGTTTCATCCCGCACACCCTGGCTGACGACGGTGACCCCCTCGACGTGCTGGTCGTGACCCCTTATCCGGTCGCGCCGGGTTCGGTGATCCGCGCCCGTCCGGTCGGCGTACTGCACATGAGTGACGAAGCCGGCGGCGATGCCAAGCTGGTTGCCGTTCCGCACGACAAGCTGACCGTTCTGTACAAGGACGTTCAGGAATACACCGACCTGCCCGCGCTGCTGATCGAGCAGATCAAGCATTTCTTCGAGAACTACAAGGATCTCGAGAAGGGCAAGTGGGTCAAGGTAGAAGGCTGGGGCGGCGCTGAAGACGCCCGCGGCCTGATCAACAAGGCAGTCGCGGCATACCAGAAGTAAGCCCTGACACCTCCGAAAAGCCGGCCACAAGCCGGCTTTTTTATTGCCTTTCGCCAGGCAACCGGTACACATTCGTTACACCCGGGCAAAACGGCCACGCGCCGATATGCTGTAATCGAGTAGCAAAACTGACCTGCCAGGCCAATGGATATGATGAACCTGACCGTACGCAATCGAATCATTGTCAGCTTCCTGCTGATCATCGCCATTCTGGTCCTGCTGGCGGGCGCCTCATATGCACGGCTGGTGCAGATCGAGGGGCAAGCCGACCATATGCTCAGCGATTCGGTGCCTGGCGCGTATTACATCAGCAAGGCCCAAGGCGAATGGGACAGGCACATACTGGACACACAACGTCTACTGCTCAACGCCGTGGACAATTCCGAAACGGAAGTCCAGACCAATGTCCAGTTCACCGAGATAGAGGAACGTCTCGATCAGTTGCTCGGTGGCTATACGGCCACGATCAGCGACACCGATGAACGCGCGCTGGTTGATCGATTCAACCAGCTATATCAGCAGTACCTGCGAGCGCATGAACAGCTGATCCAGCACTTGCAACAAGGTAACCCGCAGCAGGCCCGCCAATTCGCTGCCGGACGGCTTTCCCCTCTCTGGGACCAGGCGCAGGGCTCGCTGGATACTTTGATTGAGCGCAATCGCCAGCGATCCGAACAGGCCGCCAGCGTGATCCGTGACGAAGTTCGAGTACTGGAGCTGGCTCTGCTGATCGCCCTTCTGCTGGCCATTCTGGCTTCGGCCGTTTGCGGCTGGCTGCTGATGCGCGCCATCACCACACCGGTCAATCGCATCGTCACAGGCCTCAAGGCGCTTGAGAGCGGCGACCTGTCGGCGAAGCTCGACCTGCATCGCCGTGACGAATTCAACGCCATCGAGCTGGGCTTCAACAGCATGGTGGGCGAGCTCAAGAATCTGGTCGGCAACGCCCAGCGCTCGGCCGTGCAGATGACCACCTCGGTCACCGAGATCGCCGCCACTTCGCGCCAGCAGCAGGCCACGGCCACCGAGACTGCCGCCACCACCACCGAGATCGGCGCCACCTCGCGGGAAATCGCCGCCACCTCGCGCGACCTGGTGCGCACTATGGGCGAAGTCTCCGACAACGCCGAGCAGACCTCGATTCTCGCCGGCACCGGCCAACTGGGCCTGGCCCGCATGGAAGAAATCATGCATCAGGTCATGGGCGCCGCCGACGTGGTCAACGGCAAACTGTCGATCCTCAACGAGAAGGCCGGCAACATCACCCAGGTGGTCACCACCATCGTCAAGGTGGCCGATCAGACCAACCTGCTGTCGCTCAACGCTGCCATCGAGGCGGAGAAAGCCGGTGAGTACGGCAAGGGCTTCGCCGTGGTCGCGGTGGAAGTGCGCCGACTGGCCGACCAGACGGCCGTGGCCACCTACGACATCGAACAGATGGTGCGCGAGATCCAGTCCGCCGTATCGGCCGGCGTGATGGGCATGGACAAGTTCTCCGAGGAAGTGCGCCGCGGCATCGGCGAAATGGCGCAGATGGGCGACCAGCTCAGCCAGATCATCCAGCAGGTGCAGGCCCTGGCGCCGCGCATCCAGATGGTCAACGAAGGCATGCAGGCGCAATCCATCGGCGCCGAACAGATCAACCAGGCGCTGGTGCAGCTCGGCGAAGCCAGCAGCCAGACCGTCGATTCGTTGCGCCAGGCCGGCGCGGCCATCGACGAGCTCAACCAGGTGGCCAACAACCTGCGCGTTGGCGTCAGCCGTTTCAAGGTCTGAGCATGCCGGCCTCCAGCAAAGCAGCGAAGGGCGAACTGCACCTGCAGTTCCAGCTCGGTGAGGATCGCTACGCCCTTCCTGCCAGCGAGGTGGTCGAGGTATTGCCGCTGCGCCGTCTGAAACAGGTTCCCGAAGCGCCACCCTGGGTGGCCGGGCTGTTCGAGCATCGCGGCAAGATGACCCCGGTGATCGACCTCAGCCGCCGCGTGCTCGACCGCCCGGCCAGGCCACGCAGCAGTACCCGGGTGGTGCTGGTGCGCTTCGACCGGCAACTGGGCGAGCTGTCACCGGTGCTCGGACTGATTCTCGAGCAGGCCACCGACACCCTGCGCCTGCCCAGCGAAGCCTTCAAGGCCAGCGGCCTGGAGGCTGGCCAGGCGGATTACCTTGGCCCGCTGCAACGCGACGCTCAGGGCATGATCCAGCGCATCGAGGTTGCCGGCCTGCTCGACGCCGACGTGCGCGCCCTGCTGTTCCAGCCGACGGATCAGGGCTGACGGCATGATCGAACATATCGAACGCCTGCTGAAGAGCCGCATCGGTCTGGACGCCGAATCGGTCGGCCGCAGTGTGATCGAGCGCGCCGTGCGCCAGCGCATGAGCGCACTCGGCCAACAGAACCTGGAAGGTTACTGGACCACCCTCGGCGGTTCGCCACGCGAGCAGCAGGCGCTGGTGGAATCCGTGGTGGTACCGGAAACCTGGTTCTTCCGCTACCCGGAATCGTTCAATGCGCTCGCCAGCCTGGCCCAAGAGCGTCATGCCCACCTGTACGGCGCCCGGCCGCTGCGCCTGATCAGCCTGCCCTGCTCCAGCGGCGAAGAGCCCTACTCCATCGCCATGACCCTGCTCGACGCCGGCTTCACCGCCGAGCAGTTCCAGATCGATGCGCTGGATGTCAGCGACAAGGTGCTGGATCAGGCGCGTCAGGGCCTGTACGGCCGCAACTCGTTCCGTGGCGAAGCCCTGGCCTTTCGTGAACGCTTCTTTCAGGAGCAGGCCGCGGGTGGTTTTCTCCTCGACGAGCGGGTACGCAGTTGCGTCAGGCTGCGCACCGGCAACCTGCTCGACCCCGGCCTGTTCGCCGGCGAGACCGGCTACGACTTCATCTTCTGCCGCAACCTGCTGATCTACTTCGACCGGCCGACCCAGGTGCGTGTGCTGGAGCTGCTCAAGCGCCAGCTGCAGCAAGGCGGCACGCTGTTCATCGGCCCGGCCGAAGCCAGCCTGGCCAGCCAGAACGGCCTGCAGGCGCTGGGCCGGCAGCAGACCTTCGCCTTTCACCTGGTCGAGGCCAAGCCGGTTGCAAGCGCGCCAACCCGCGCGCCCGGCAGCCGTACGCGACCAGCCGCCTTGGTTGCGCCGCGCCCCACCCCGCCAAGCAGGTCACGCCCTGCGACGCGGACGCGCAATGCAGCGGCACCAGCCATGGTCGCGGTGGATATCTGGACTGAGGTTGCCAACCTGGCCAATGCCGGGCGTACCGACGAGGCGCGCCAGCGCAGCGAGCAACATCTGCAGCAAAACGGCCCCAGCGCCGCTGCCTATTACTGGCTGGGCCTGCTCAGTGATGCGGCAGGCCAGGGCGACCAGGCCTGCTCCTACTACCGCAAGGCGATCTATCTCGAACCGCAGCATCGCGAGGCGCTCACGCACCTGGCCGCGCACCTGCAGGCACAGGGTGATGAGGCCGGCGCCCAGCGCCTGTATCGGCGCGCCCAGAACCCCGAGGTAGGCGAACGTGACTGATCAGGACCTGCTGCACAGCCAGCCGGCGGTGGACGATTGCTGGAATCGCATCGGCGTATTCGGCGATAAGAGCTGCCCGCGTCTGGAGCGACACATCCACTGCCGTAACTGCGAGGTCTATGGCGCGGCGGCCATCGCCCTGCTCGACCGTTACGGCAGCGCCCTGGAGCGTGGCGATGACGATTATGGCCAGGGTGAAACCGAGGAGACACAGGGCGAACAGCGCTCACTGCTGATCTTCCGTCTCGGCGAGCAATGGCTGGCCATCGCCACACGCTGTCTGGCCGAGGTCATGCCGGTCTCGCCGATCCATGTTCTGCCGCACCGTAAGAATCGCGGCCTGCTCGGCGTCACCAATGTACGCGGCACGCTGGTCGCCTGCCTGTCGCTGGGCGACCTGCTCGACCTCGAGCCCCAGCAGGACGCCCGCCGCGGGGAGCGCCGGGTAATCCCGCGCATGCTGATTCTCGAGACCGACAGCGGCCCGCTGGTAGCCCCGGTGGACGAGGTCAGCGGCATCCAGCGCATTCCCCTGGCACGCATCAGCAGCGCCAAGCATGATGACAAACGCACCATCAGCCGCTTCACCGCGGGTGTCCTGCAATGGCGGGAACAGAGCATCACCCTGCTGGACGACGAACAGTTGCTGCAGAACATGATCGGGAGCCTCGCGTGACACCGGACCAGATGAGAGATGCGTCGCTGCTCGACCTGTTCCGACTGGAGGCCGAGGCGCAGAAGCAGGTGCTCGACACCGGCCTGCTGGTGCTCGAGCGCGATCCGGCCAATGCCGGCCAGCTCGAAGCCTGCATGCGCGCTGCCCATTCACTCAAGGGCGCGGCGCGGATCGTCGGCCTGGACAACGGCGTGCAGGTCGCACACGCCATGGAGGACCTGCTGGTCGCCGCTCAGGAAGGCCTGTTGCGCCTGCTGCCCGATCACATCGACGCGCTGCTGCAGGGCTCCGACCTGCTCCTGCGCATCGGCCAGGCGCAGCAGGATGAAGAACTGCAAGCGCGGGTGGAAAGCATCACCGCGCGCCTGCAGATGCTGCTCGGCAACGCCGTACCGGCACTGCGCGCTCAGCCCGAAAATAGCCCCGTGCTGGCGCAGGAAAACGCCGAGCGCAGGCAGCCCGAGGTGCCCGTAGCACTCAGCGCGCAGGTTGCCGAGAGCAGCAGCGACGAACGCACCAGCCGTGTCCTGCGGGTATCGGCCGAGCGCTTCGACCATCTGATCGACCTGTCCGGCAAGTCGCTGGTGGAGTTCCAGCGCACCAAACCGCTCAACGACTCGCTGCACCGCCTCAAGCGCCAGCAGGAATCGGCCCGGCGCACGCTGGAGACGTTGCGCGAGCACCTGCTCGGCAGCGACCTGGACAGCACCGCGCAAGCGCTGTTCAGCGAAAGCCGCAACCTGTTGATCGACTGCCAGCAACAGCTACAGGCGCACCAGGAGCTGTTCGACGACTTCGTCTGGTATGGCGGCCAGCGCACGCAGCAGCTGTACGACCTGGCCCTGGCCTCGCGCATGCGCCCCTTCGCCGATGTATTGGCGGGACAGACGCGGATGCTGCGCGACCTTGGCCGTTCGCTCGGCAAGCAGGTGCGTCTGGAGATCGAAGGCGAGACCACCCAGGTCGACCGCGATGTACTCGAGCGCCTGGAAGCGCCATTGACACACCTGCTGCGCAACGCCGTGGACCACGGCATCGAGCCGCCGGCGCTGCGTGCGCGTAAGGGCAAGCCGGAGGAAGGCGTGGTGCAACTGCGCGCGCGCCATCACGCCGGCATGCTGGTGCTGGAGGTCGGTGACGATGGCGCCGGTGTCGACCTCGAACGCGTCGGCCAGGCCGTGGTCAAGCGCCGCTTCGCCACCGCCGAACAAGTGCAGCAGATGACCGAGGAGGAGCTGCTAGCCTTCCTCTTCCTGCCCGGTTTCAGCATGACCCAGCAGGTCACCGAAGTCTCCGGGCGCGGCGTCGGCCTGGACGTGGTGCAGCACGAAATCCGCCGCATGCGCGGCAACGTACGGCTGTTGCAGCGCCCCGACCAGGGCTGCCTGTTCCACCTCGAACTGCCGCTGACCCTGTCGGTGGTGCGCGCCCTGGTGGTGACCATCGGCGGCGAGGCCTACGCCTTCCCGCTGGCGCAGATCGAGCGCATGCTGCGCCTGCCACGCAGCGCCATCGTCCAACTCGAGGGGCGTCAGCACTTCTGGCTGGAGGACGAACACGTCGGCCTGATTTCCGCCGCCCAGTTGCTGCAATGCAACGAGAAACAGGGTGACGATGACAGCATCCCCATCGTGCTGATCCGCGACCGTGAGCAATATCACGGCCTGGCGGTCGAGGCTTTCCTCGGCGAGTTCACCCTGGTGCTGATGCCGCTCGACGCACGCCTGGGCAAGGTGCGCGATATCGCCGCCGGGGCCCTGCTGCACGATGGCACGCCGGTGCTGATCCTCGACGTCGACGACCTGCTCAATTCGGTGGGCAAACTGCTCGGTGCCGGCCATCTGGAGCGTGTCGACCACGCCAGCCATGCACGCCAGGCCATCAGCAAGCGCGTGCTGGTGGTGGACGATTCGCTGACCGTGCGCGAGCTGGAGCGCAAGCTGCTGCTCAGCCGCGGCTATCAGGTGGCGGTGGCCGTGGATGGCATGGACGGCTGGAACGCCCTGCGTGCCGAGCCCTTCGATCTGCTGATCACCGACATCGACATGCCGCGCATGGACGGTATCGAACTGGTCACCCAGGTGCGCCAGGACCCGCGCCTGCGCTCACTGCCGGTGATGGTGGTGTCCTACAAGGACCGCGAAGAGGATCGCCGCCGCGGCCTCGAGGCCGGTGCCGACTATTATCTGGCCAAGGCCAGCTTCCACGACGAAGCGCTGCTCGATGCCGTACAAACCCTGATCGGTGAGGCCCGCGAATGAGGATCGCCATTGCCAACGACATGCCCCTGGCGGTCGAAGCCCTGCGCCGCGCGCTGGCGGCCGAACCCGAATATCAGTTGATCTGGGTCGCCAGCAATGGCGAGGAAGCGGTCAGCCGCTGCCGCGAGGACCTGCCCGAGCTGCTGCTGATGGACATGCTCATGCCCGGCATGGACGGTGTCGAGGCGACGCGGCGGATCATGAATGACACGCCCTGTGCCATCCTCATAGTCACCTCCGATGTCGAACGCAACATGTCACGGGTGTTCGACGCCATGGGCGCCGGCGCGCTGGATGTGGTCGCCGCACCGTCGCTCGGCCCGCAGCAGGTACTCGATGCCGCCGCGGTACGGCGCAAGATCCACAACATCGCCTGGATGATCGGCCACAAGACCTCGCGCTCGGTCAAACCGACGCCGCTGCGCCGCACCGATAATCGCGGCAAGCGCCTGGTGGCGATCGGCGCCTCGGCCGGCGGCCCGGCTTCACTGGTGGAGCTGCTGCGGCAGATACCGGCGGACTTTCCCGCCAGCATCGTGCTGGTTCAGCACGTCGACGAAGTCTTCGCTGCGGGCATGGCGCAATGGCTCGGCAGCGAAGCGCACATCCCCGTGCGCCTGGCGCGCGAAGGCGAGGTGCTGCAGCCGGCCAGCGTGCTGCTGGCCGGCACCAACAACCATCTGTACCTCGCCCCGGAAGGGCGCCTGGTGTACCGCCCCGAGCCAGTCGACCAGATCTATCGGCCATCCATCGATGTATTCTTCGAGAGCGTGGCCACCCATTGGCGAGGGGAAGCGATCGGCGTGCTGCTGACCGGCATGGGGCGCGACGGCGCCAGGGGCCTGAAGCTAATGCGCGAGCGCGGCTTTCACACCATCGCTCAGGATCAGGCCAGCAGCGCCGTCTACGGCATGCCCAAGGCCGCGGTGGCCCTGGACGCTGCGACAGAGGTACTGCCCCTGGACAGAATTCCGACGCGCCTGATCGAGCGCCTCGGCTAAGAACGCCAACCCGCGGCCCATGTAGCCGCGACTTACCAAAACGCAGGCGGAGAAGCACTTATGCAAGGGCCCCAAGCTAACCCCAACCATCATTACGGTCTGCCCGACTATTCGATGATGGTGCTGCTGGTCGACGATCAGGCGATGATCGGCGAAGCCGTGCGACGGGCACTGAGCGAAGAGAGCGATATCGACTTCCACTTCTGCTCCGACCCGCATCAGGCGCTGAGCGTGGCCCAGCAGATCAAGCCGACGGTAATCCTGCAGGACCTGATCATGCCCGGCGTCGACGGTCTCGATCTGCTCGCCCAGTACCGCACCGCGCCGGGGCTGCGTGACGTGCCGATCATCGTGCTGTCGACCAAGGAAGACCCCAAGGTCAAGAGCGCCGCCTTCACTGCCGGTGCCAACGATTACCTGGTCAAGCTGCCGGACTCGATCGAACTGCTGGCTCGCATCCGCTACCACTCGCGCTCCTACCTGACCATGCTGCAGCGCGACGAGGCCTACCGTGCCCTGCGCGAGAGCCAGCAGCAGTTGCTCGATACCAACCTGGTGCTGCAGCGCCTGATCAAGTCAGACGGCCTCACCGGCCTGGCCAACCGCCGCTACTTCGACGAGTACTTGGAGATCGAGTGGAGCCGCGCCCTGCGCGACCAGAGCGAGCTGTCGCTGCTGATGATCGACGTCGACTATTTCAAGGCCTACAACGACCAGCACGGCCATGTCGCCGGCGACGAAGTGCTGCGCCGCGTCGGTGAATCGCTGCGTGGCAGCTGCACGCGCGCCACCGACCTGGCAGCGCGTTACGGCGGCGAGGAATTCGCCGTGATCATGCCTGGCACCGCCGCCGGCGGCGCGCGCCTGCAGGCGGAAAAGATCCGCCGCGCAGTGGAGGCGATGGGGATTCCCCACGACCTGCCCAAACCGGGCTCGCCGATCAGCGTGAGCATCGGCATCGCCACCATCCGGCCTTCGGCCGAGCATGATCCACTGAGCCTGGTGATCAAGGCCGACGAAGGCCTGTACCTGGCCAAGCACAGTGGCCGCAATCAGGTGGTACAGGGTGGCGAGCGCAGCTGACCAGGCAACAACCGAACCAGCCGGTCGATAACCGCCCACTTTTCCTCCTTTCATCGCCCCCTGCGTAGCCCGCGTATCTACTGACGTTGTCGCCCTGCCGGGGGGCGTGACGCAGCGCTGCGCCCAGGGTGAGCGCACCCTCCCGATTGACTGAATTAACCAGTTAGTACATTTTTCACGGCGCCCCTCACAACAACAAGAGACAGCCATGACGCCCTGCATTCTCGTTCTCAACGGCCCCAACCTAAACATGCTCGGAACGCGCGAACCGGCCACCTACGGGCACGAAACCCTCGCCGATATTTCCCAGCTTTGCGCCGACACCGCTGCCGAACATGGCCTGGCAATCGAGTTTCGCCAGACCAATCATGAAGGCGAGCTGCTCGACTGGATTCATGCCGCGCGCGGACGCTGCGCCGGCATCCTGATCAACCCGGCGGCCTGGACTCACACCTCGGTGGCGATTCGCGATGCGCTGGTGGCCAGCGAGCTGCCGGTTATCGAAGTGCACCTGTCCAACGTGCACAAACGCGAGCCGTTCCGTCATCACTCCTTCGTCTCGCAGATCGCCGTGGGTGTCATCTGCGGGCTCGGCAGTCAGGGTTACCGGCTGGGCCTGCAGTACTTCGCTCAATCGCTCAAGGGTTAAGACCATGTCATCCGTTACCAGCGGCATCCTTGCCGGCCTCATCGGCAAAGGCATTCAGGCCTCGCGCACGCCCGCCATGCACGAGCGCGAAGGCGATGCGCAGGGCCTGCGCTATCTCTATCGGCTGATCGACCTCGACCAGCTGGGCCTGGATATCGATGCCCTGCCGAACCTGCTCGAGGCCGCGCAGCACATGGGCTTTACCGGCCTCAACATCACCTTCCCGGCCAAACAGGCGATCATTCCGCTGCTCGATGAGCTGTCGGACGAAGCACGGGGCATTGGTGCGGTGAACACTGTAGTACTCAAAGATGGCAAGCGCGTCGGCCACAACACCGACTGCCTGGGCTTCGCCGAAGGTTTTCGGCGTGGCCTGCCCAATGTGGCCCGCCGGCGCGTGGTGCAGATGGGCGCTGGTGGCGCTGGCGCCGCCGTGGCGCATGCCCTGCTTGCCGAAGGTGTCGAGCGCCTGTGCATTTTCGAGGTGGAGCCAGGCCGCGCTCAGGCCCTGGCGGACAATCTCAACGCACACTTTGGTGCCGAGCGCGCTTTCCCGGGTGACGACCTGGCCGGTGAAGTCGCCGCAGCCGACGGCCTGGTCAACACCACGCCGGTGGGCATGGCCAAGCTGCCGGGCACGCCACTGCCAAGCGAATTGCTTCATGCCGGATTGTGGGTCGCGGAGATCATCTACTTCCCGCTGGAGACCGAGTTGCTGCGCCACGCCCGCGCCCTCGGCTGCCGCACGCTGGATGGCGGCACCATGGCGGTGTTCCAGGCGGTCAAGGCGTTCGAACTATTCAGCGGCCGCCCGGCCGATGCCGAACGCATGCAGGCGCACTTCGCGAGCTTCTGAGCCTACGCATGCAAAAAGCCCCTGGCAGCGACAACCTGCCAGGGGCTTTTTCATATCTGCTCAGCCCTGGATATAGCGCAGCACGGCGTCGCAGATCATCGTCTTGTGGCGCAGCTTGACCTGTTCGTCAGGCAGGTCGATCTGGAATATTTCGCCGAAGGTGTGACGGTTGGACACCCGGTAGAAGCAGAACGAGCTGATCAGCAGGTGCACGTCGAGCACATCGATACCAGGTCGGAAAATCCCCTCCTCCTCGCCGCGACGCAGGGTCTTGCCGAGGGTATCGAGCACCACGTTACTCATCTGGCGGATGGCCGGCGACTGCTTGACGTACTCACCGTAGTGAATGTTCTCGATACTGACGATACGCACGAAGTCGACGTTGCGGTCGTGGTGATCGAAGGTGAACTCCACCAGTCGGCGGATCGCCAGTACCGGCGGCAGCGAGGCCAGGTCGAGGCGACTCTCGGTACCGCGGATATCGCCGTAGACTTTGACCAGCACCTCGAGGTAGAGCTGCTCCTTGCTGCCAAAGTAGTAGTAGATCATCCGCTTCGAGGTCGCGGTACGCTCGGCGATGGCGTCCACACGAGCCCCGGACAGGCCCTGCTGGACGAACTCCGTGATGGCGGCCTGGAGAATGCTCTCGCGGGTCTTCTCCGGGTTGTTCTTACGTACCTTGCGCACCACCTCGGTAGGTTGGCTGGCCAGGTTGGCAACGGCTTCGGTCATACGGCGATGTCTTTTTTATAGGTATTGGTAGTGCGGATTATGGCAGGCCGGACAGCCGCCAGGCAGCGGCAACCGAGCGGTTGCCGCATCGCCCGGTTTTACAGCCGGGGCCGCTTCAAGCCACCGCTGCGCGCCTTGGCCATGGCCGCCAGGCGTACCGCGACGTTGGCGGCGCCGTAGCCCACGTAGCCGCCCTTGCGCTGAATGATCTCGAAGAAGAAGCGTTCCTCGAACGGCTCGGTGTAGACGTGGAACAGCTCACCGCCCTGAGCATCACGATCGTACAGCACGTTGTAGTAGGCCAGCTCGCTGAGGAACTCGTCGTCGAAATCGAAGCGCGCGGCCAGGTCGTCGTAGTAGTTCAGCGGAATCTCCAGCAGCGGCACGCCGGCCTCCTTGGCCCGCGCCACCTCGGCGAAGATGTCGTCGCAGGAGAAGGCGATGTGATGCACGCCGGAGCCCTGATAGCTGGACAGCGCGTGGGCGATGGCGGTGTTGCGGTTCTCCGAGATGTTCAGCGGCAGGCGGATCGAGCTGCAGCGGCTGCGGATCGCCCGGCTTTTCACCAGGCCGTAGGGATCGGGCAGCACCACTTCGTCGTCGGCTTCGAAATCCAGCAGGCTCTTGTAGAACAGCACCCAGCTGTCGAGCGAGTCGGCCGGCAGCGCCAGGGCCATGTGATCGATGCGTTGCAGCCCGCCACTTGCCTGGGCCTTGGCATCTAGGCTGAAATCGGTGTCGTAGATGGTCTGCCCTTCTCCGCCCTGCTCTACCAGATAGATCAGGCTGCCGTCCGGTGCTCGCACGGCTGGGATTTCCCGCTCGTTGGGCCCTACCAGGCCACGATAGGGCTGGCCGCGGTAGTCGCAAGCACGCTGCAGTGCCTGCACGCCGTTCCTTACCCGCAGCGCGGTGGCGCAGAGCGAAGGGCCGTGCGACTCGAAGAAGTTGTGCGCGAAGGAATAGGGCTCGGCATTGAGCACGATGTTGATATCGCCCTGACGCAGCAGGCTGACGTCCTTGGAGCGGTGCTGGCCGGCGTGGGCGAAGCCCAGGCGCTCCAGCCAGCCGGAGAGACGCGCGCCGACGGCCTCGTCGACGGCGAACTCAAGAAACTCCACGCCGTCGTAGCGGTGCGCCGCAGGCGGGGTGAAGAGCACGCCCGACTCGATCTGATAACCCTCTTTCTCCAGACGCTTGTGGGTCTTCTCCTCCAGATAGAGCAGCGAGCGCAGGCCGTCGGCGGCGTTCTGCCGGGGCGGCGCGGCGCGGAAGCCATCGTTGAAGATCTCCAGCGACAGCGGGCCGCGATAACCGCTACGCAGGATTGGCGCGAGGAAACCCGCCAGATCGAACTCGCCCTGCCCAGGGAAGCAGCGGAAGTGACGGCTCCACTCCAGCACGTCCATCGCCAGGATCGGCGCATCGGCCATCTGCACGAAGAAGATCTTGTCGCCGGGAATATCGGCAATGGCGGCAGGGTCGCCCTTGAGCGACAGCGTATGGAAACTGTCGAGGATCACCCCGACAGCCGGATGGTCGGCCTGGCGCACCAGGTTCCATACCTGCTGGTAGGTGTTGACGTGACGCCCCCAGGCCAGCGCTTCATAACCGATACGCAGGCCACGCGCGCCGGCACGCTCGCCGAGCAGGCGCAGGTCGTCGATAAGGATTTCGTCATCGCCCAGCGAGTCGGCGGCGACGTTGCTGCACACCAGCACCAGGTCGGTGCCCAGCTCCTGCATCAGGTCGAACTTGCGCTCGGCACGGTCGATGTTGCGCTGCAGGCGGTCGCGGCGACAGCCCTCGAAATCACGAAACGGCTGGAACAGGGTGATGGCCAGGCCAAGGTCGGCGCAGCGCTTGCGAATCTCGCCGGGGCTGCCGTCGTAGTAGAGCAGGTCGTTCTCGAAGATTTCCACGCCGTCGAAGCCGGCGGCGGCAATGGCTTCGAGTTTCTCGGGCAGGGTACCGCTAAGGGAAACGGTGGCAATTGAACGCTGCATAGACGGCTCCGGGCTGAGGCGGCGCCGTAGCGGGCGGAGTGGAGGGATCGAGACGTGCTCATGAGCCCTCACTCGGCCGGTTGGTCGGCGCTCATGGATTGTTCGTAGCCTGGATTATTGGCAGGGCTGGGGAGATCAGCAATTCAAAATGAACGAACTGGTTAGTTTTCCGTTCGATAATCGAACACTGTCATTTGCGAGACTGCTGCCGGCTCTGCCAGGCCGCAGCCAGGCCACTGAGGCAGATGATAAGGATGCCGATCAACGCTGTGGTATCGGGCATGTGCTGGAACACCAGCAGACCCAGCAGGCCGGCGAAGACGATCTGCACGTAGCCGAACGGCGCCAGCAAGGCGGGCGCCGCGTGGCGGAAGGCGTGGGTCAGCATCAGGTGGGCAGCCATGCCACAACCGCCCAGCGCCAGCATCATCAGGCCGTGTGTGACGCTCGGTACATGCCAGAAGAACGGCACCAGCAGGCTCATCACCAGGGTATTGACCAGGCCGGCGAAGAAGTTGCTGGTGGTCGCACTGTCCACTTCGCTCAAACGCCGGGTGAGGATCTGGTAGACGCTGAAACACAACGCGGCGCTCAGCGGCAGCAGCACCGCCGGCGTGAACAGGTTGCCGCCCGGATGCACGATGATCAGCACGCCGATAAAGCCGATGATCACCGCCGCCCACTGCCCCGCGCTGACGCGCTCGCCAAGTAGCGGCACCGATAGCGCAGTCACCAGCAAGGGCGCGAGAAAGATCACCGAGGTCGCCTCGGCCAGCGGAATGAACATCAGGCCGGTGGTGAACAGCAGGCTCACACCCAATAGACAAAGCGCCCGCAGCACCTGCAGGCCAGGACGCTTGGTGCGCAGCACGCGTAGCCCGGATTGCGGCAGGAAGATGCCCGCCATCAGCAGGGTGTGCACCAGATAGCGCGCCCAGACGATGAGGATGATCGGGTAGAAACCCGACAGGTATTTGGACATGGCATCGTGACTGGCGAACAGGAAGGTCGCCAGCACCATCAGGCCGATCCCCTTGAGCGGATGATTGGCGCCGGACAATGCAGTGGTGCTCATGAAATACCCGAAAGCGGACGCGCCGCAAAAAGATAGCAAGACAACTAACTATACAGGCCGCAACCGAGCAGCGCCTATCTCGGCAGCGGCAACTGCTGGCGGGATTACGACTGACGGTCAAGCACCTGCCGTGTCGTCTCCAGCGCCATGCTGGCTCGCTGCAACGCACTGACGCCCTGCTCCAGCAACTGCCGGGTAGGAATCTCCAGGCTCAGCGGGATGTTCGCCGGCAGGGTTCGCAGCAGGCCCGGCAGGTCGCAATCGCCCTCGCCGGGGAAACGCCGCTCGTTGCGCGCCTGGCGCAGGATCTCGTCCATGTCATCCGGGCGCGGCCCGGCCACGTCGCACAATTGAGCGTAGCGCAGGCGCTCGGCGGGCATCGCCGCCAGGTCCTGCAGACGCGAGGCCGAACGGTCGAAGTGAAAGGCATCGACCAGTACGCAACCATTGCTGCGCCCCGCCGCGTCGACGATACGCGCCGCCTGGGGCAGGTCGCGAGCGTCGGTCCAGGGCATGAACTCCAGATGCGGATGCAGGCCGTACTGCGCGGAAAGGTCACAGAGTGCGGCGAAGTTGTCGGTCAGGCGCGCCTCGTCCGGGTCGTTGCCGGCCACCAGCAGTTCGCTGGCGCCGCATTCGGCCCCCACGGCGAGAATGGCCTCGAAATCGCTGACACCGGTGTCCGGCTTCAGGCGCAGGATCTCCACATCCAGCACCCGGATGCCGGTATCGCGCAGGCGCTGAAGGGTCTGCGCGCGCAGCGCGGCATCGGCGACCAGCGGGAAGTGATGCTCCTGCGGCGTGGCCGGCACCAGACGCAAGCCAACATGGCTGTAGCCGGCGCGCGCCGCGACTTCGACCATTTCCGGCGGTGACAGCTCGAGTACGGTCAGGGCGGCCAGGGACAGAATGCGTTCGCTCATGATGACTCTCTGCTCAGATGGTTTCGGGAATGCAGGCGCGGCCCGTTTCCGCCGCCTGGCGAATGGCCTCGACCAGCGCCAGGGTACGACCGGCATCGGCAGCGCTGACCAGCGGCTGCGCCTGGCCGCGGGCGACTTCGATGAAATGCAGGAGCTGGCGGCGCAAGGCTTCGTCGACGTCGAAGCGCTCCTGCACCTGCTGCAGCGGCTGATGCCAGCCGGCGCCGGCCTCGGCGTAGTGCCAGCATTTGAGCTGCGGAATGCTCAGGGCCCCGCGCGTGCCGGCGAGCAGGTAGCAGGGCTGGTCGGCCTGGCGCGGGTAGACCGGGTTCTCGCCCGATGTCAGCTCCCAGCTCCAGGGTGCGGCGGCGGCATCAGAACCGGTCAGGCTGCCCAGCGCACCGCCTTCGAACTGCAGCAGCACCGCCGCGCTGTCCTCGTTGGCGAAGCCGCGCACGCCGTTGCTGGTGATGGCCTGCACCTGGCGCACCTCGCCGCACAGGTGACGCAGCAGATCGAGATCGTGGATCAGATTGGTCAGCAGCATCCCGGCACCGGCCTCGCGGCGCCATGGAATGTCGTAATAGCTGTCGGGCTTCTGTACCTGCCACAGCGCGGTCACTGTGGTCAGATGGCCCAGCGTGCCTTGCTCGATCAACTGGCGGGCGCGGGCGATCAGCGGATTGTGCCGGCGATGATGGCCGACCAGCACCGGCACGCCGCTGCGCTCGCTGGCAGCGACCAGCTCGCGCACCTCGTCCAGATGCACGCCGACCGGCTTTTCCAGCAGCACCGGGACACCGGCCGCGATGCAGTCGAGTGCGGTGCCGACATGCAGGGCGTTGGGGTTGGCAACGATTACGGCCTCGGGCCGAACCTGCTCCAGCATCTGCCGGTGGTCGGCGAAATACGCCACGCCGCACTCGTTGGCAAACGCCTCGGCCTGCGGGCCAGGGTCGGCGATGGCGCACAATTGCGCTTCGGCCAGGTTCTGCAGGTGCTGATAGTGCTGACGACCCATGATGCCGGCACCGATCAGGGCAATACGTAGGGGAACGGTCACGCGGTGATCCTCTTGTTGTCGTGCTCGCGTGGGTGCGCCGGATGCAGTAGGCGCTTTTTAATATTTAGAACTTAGTTCCAAAAATTACGCAAGACGAAAATGCGAGGCGTGCGACAGCACCCAGGAGCCGGTGTAGTGAGTTCATTGCGCGAGGCCCCGCCGCAGCGTCAAATCGTGATTAACAACACGTGGGAGGGGCTTTAGCCGCGAGCCTTTGTCGCGGCTAAAGCCCTCCCACGTTTTTTGTGCTGATCAGTGCGTGGCTCAGGATTTTCGCGGCTGAAGCCGCTCCTACGATGGGGTCGGCGTGTCGCTTGCTAACTGCTCAGGCAAACAACTCGGAGGCGGGGCTGGCGGCGGACAGCTCGGCGGCAGCGGCCAGCAGTTCGGGCGCCAGCTGCTCGATGCGCATCAACGGCAAACGGGCGCTGGGCCCGGCAATGCTCAGCACACCGATTACCCGCCCTTCGACAGGGTGGCGGACCACGGCGGCCAGGGCTGCGGTGCCCAGCGACGAGCTTTCCATGACCCAGGCGTATCCTTGCTGACGCGCCAAATCCAGACGCTGCAACAGCTCCTGCTCGCTGCGCGGCGCGTTGGGACCGAGTTCGGCAGGATCGGCGATACCCTGCCGGGCGACCAGCCCCAGGGCCTCGGCATCGCTCATGCTGGCCAGCCAGGCATGCCCCGAGGCGGTGTAGAACAGCGGCGCGTCACGGCCCATGTCGGGGTCGTAGCGCAGGCCGGAGCGTGCGCCCTGGCTCTTGGCGATCCAGGTCTGGCGCTCGCCCTCGATCACGCCCAGACGCACCAGCTCGCCGCTGCTCTGCGCCAGACCGTCGAGGATCGGCTGCAGCACATCGGCGCCGCTGCCCGCCAGGTAGCGAAAGCCCAGCGCCACCAGCTTGGTCGTCAGCCGATAGCGACTGGTCAGCGCATCCTGGCGCACATAGCCCAGGCGGCTCAGCTCGGCGAGCATGCGATGCGTAGCACTCTTGGGAATGCCCAACTCATCGGCCAGCGCCTGCATCGGCACGCCACGGGCGTCGCGAGTGAGACTTTCGAGAAGGCTGAGCGCACGTTCGATCTGACTGCCGGCCATGGGAGGATCCTGGAAAATTTGCGCCGATTCTAAGAGACAAGCGCCCGCCGATGCGAGCCAGACGGGCGCGTACCTCTGGATGCTGAGCCGCTGACGCGCGATACTGCCAGCGCAACGCATAATGTACTAACCGGTTCGTTCTTGTTCGGTTATCGAACAAAACCCCGTTTGGCGAATTGAAATGGCCGGTATGGTCGGCCCACTATTCCAACCACGCCTGAAAACGAAGTGATCTTCTGCCTGTGCATCACGCTTCGAAAGTTTCAGCAGCCAATAAATATAAGAAGGTCAATTGTCATGTCACAGCCTTTGCACCTGCGTGCCCCGACCGCCCGGATCGCTCCTCGCCCGGCGCCCAGCTCGTCGCTCGACGACTGGTCATCGCTGTCCACTCTGGCCATGCCCATCCTCATTCCCGCCTGTCATGACATGCCCAGGGTTTCCTGGCTGCGCCCGATCAGCACGCTGATTGCCAAGCTGCCGCCTGCGCGCAAAGCCTGACTCGGCCCTTACCTCCCCACTGTCGGAGCGATTGCATGAACAAGACAGAAAAGATGCTGGTAGGCGAGCGCACATTCTGTGTCCTGCTGCTGGTTTTCAGCCTGGCGATCTTCTACCTGGCCTATCAGATTTCCGGTTTTTCCTCGGTCAATTCGCCAGGGGCATTTCCTCTCGGCGTCGCGCTGGTGATGATCCTCTCCGCGCTCAAGATCGCCGGCGAGCTGATCGGCAAGGCCAAGCCCGATTGCAGTGGCTGGCTGGATGCGTTCCGGCAGTTTCGCGTCACCCATTTCCCCCGCCGCACGCTGGTCTTCGGTCTGCTGGCAGTGGTGTACCTGGCGGCGATCCAGTGGGTCAGTTTCTACGTCAGCACCTTCCTTTTCCTGGTGCTTTCGATCGTTTACCTGCGCAGTGGCCGCGTCCTCAATGCAATTCTGATCGCGGCGATGTTGCTGGTGCTGATCTACCTGCTGTTCAGCCTGGCCTTCAGCGTTTACCTGCCATAACGAGGCACCCGAGATGAGCGATACCCTTTCCTACCTGCTGATGGCCTGGAGTGACCCGCAGCTGCTGATGCTGACTGCTCTGGGCACCTTCGCCGGCATCTACATCGGCGCCATCCCGGGCCTGTCGGTGACCATGGCAGTCTCCATCCTGGTGTCCTTCACCTTCGCCTGGGACGTCAACGACGCGCTGGCGCTGATCGTCGGCATCTTCATCGGCGGCGTCTACGGTGGCTCGCGCAGCGCCATCCTGCTGAACATCCCCGGCGCACCTTCCTCGGTGGCGACGGCCTTCGACGGCTACCCGCTGGCGCAACAGGGCGAAGCCGGGCGCGCGATCGGCCTGAGCACCGTGATGTCGGTGGTCGGCGGTATCGTCGGCACCCTGATGCTGGCCAGCGCCGCACCGCTGATCGGCGACCTGGCCCTGCGCTTCGCCCCACGCGACTACTTCCTGGTCGCCGCCATCGGCCTGTTGCTGGTCGGCAGCCTGGCCGAAGGCTCGCTGGCCAAGGGCATCTTCGCCGCCGCCCTCGGCGCGGTCATTGGCCTGGTGGGCATGGACCCGGTCACTGCCGAAGGCCGCTTCACCCTGGGCCAGGTCGAGCTGATGGGAGGCATCCATTACGTGGTGCTGATGATCGGCCTGTTCGGCGTCGCCGAGGCCTTCTATCAACTGCACAACCTCGACAACCCGGTGATCCGCCAGAAGGTGGACAAGATCCTGCCCTCCTTCGCCATGGTGCTGAAGTTCCTGCCGCTGTCGATCCGCACTTCGGTCATTGGCGTCATCGTCGGCGTGCTGCCGGGTGTAGGCGGCGACATCGCCGCGCTGATGGCCTACGACCATGCCAAGCGCACCGTGAAGAACCCGACCAAGCCGTTCGGCAAGGGCGCCTACGAGGGCCTGGTGGCGCCGGAAACCGCCAACAGCGCAGCGGTCGGTGGCGCCTACGTGCCGATGCTGACCCTGGGCATGCCCGGGGACGCGGTCACCGCGGTGATCATCGGTGCCCTGGTGGTGCACGGCCTGAATCCCGGCCCGATGCTGATGGTGGAAAACCCGCACATCTTCTACTTCACCGTCGGCAACCTGCTGCTGGCCAATGTGTTCCTGATGATCTTCGGCCTGATGGGCATCAAGCTCTTCGCCAAGTTCGTGGAGATGCCCAAGGCCGTGCTGATTCCGCTGATCCTGGTGCTGTGCGTGGTCGGTACCTACTCGATCAACAGCAGCATGACCGAGGTGTACTGGATGCTCGGCTTCGGAATACTCGGCTACCTGTTGAAGATCTTCGGTTTCCAGATGGGCCCGATCATCCTCGGCGCCATCCTCGGCCCGCTGATGGACACCTCGTACCGCCAGGCCATGTCCTCGGCCGGCGACAATCCGGTGGAGCTGCTGCAGGGCCTGATCAGCAGTCCGCTGTCGCTGATCCTCACCGCCGCGGTGGTGCTGATCCTGCTGGGCAACACCCCGCTATTGAAGAAGATCAAGAGCAAGTTCAGCCCGGCTTCGGCCCGCGGCTGATACCGGTTTCACCAGGCGTGCCCCGGCCTACAGGGGCTCACAACAACAACCGATGGAGAGTCTCCACATGTTCAAATCGCTACTGACTGGCGCCGCTCTCGGACTCAGCGCCCTCACCATGGCTCTGCCAGCCCACGCCGAATACCCCGAGCGCAGCATCCAGGCGGTCATTCCCTGGGGCGCGGGCGGCGCCACCGACAACGTCATGCGCAGCCTGACCCCGTACGTGGAGAAGGAGCTGGGCGGCAAGTTCATCCTCAACAACCGCCCGGGCGGCACCGCAGTGATCGGCAGCACCTTCGTCAAGACCCAGCGCCCCGACGGCTACACCGTCCTGCTTGGTGCGGAAAACCCGCAGCTGTACAAGGTGCTGAAACTGGCCGACTTCGACTATGCCGACTTCTACCCGGTCAGCATCATCGGCCAGAACGTCGTGGTGATCGCCGCCAACGCCGATGCGCCGTTCAACAACATGGCCGAGCTGCTGGCTGCCGCCAAGGCCAACCCGGACACCCTGCGCATGGGTTCCACCGGCGCCGGCGGCCTGCCGAGCACCGTCAGCGCGATGATCAACGCGGTGGACGAACTGAAAGTGCGTGAAGTGACCTTCGGCGGCGACGGCCCCGGCATCACCGCACTGATGGGCAAGCACATCGACTTCATGCCACTGAGCCTGGCCGCCGCGCGCGAGCTGGTACGCAGCGGCAAGCTCAAGGCCCTGGCCGTGTTCGCCACCGAGGAAACCCCGGAGCTGCCGGGCGTGGAGCCGATCACCAAGTCGCTGCCGGCGATTGCCGAGTACCTGCCCTGGGGTCCGTTCTGGGGCGCCTTCGTACGCAAGGACACCCCGGATGACGTCAAGCAGAAGCTGGTCGATGCCTATGCCAAGGCCGTGGCCAACCCTGAGTTCCAGGGCTTTCTGAAGAACTTCGGCGCGCAGAGCCTGAACCTCAACGGCGCCGAAGCCGAGGAGTTCCTCAAGCGCTGGCAGTCGGTCACCACCTGGTCGATGTACAAGGCCAAGGCCATCGAGGTCGCCCCGGACTCGGTCGGCATTCCCAAGCCGTGATCCGTGCCTGAGCCGAAAGGCTCGTGGCAAAAGCCGCTGCCACGGTAATCGTGGCAGCGGCTTTTTGCATTTTGCTCCACGCCTGGCCCGTGCTCAGCGCTGAATGCGGAATACCTTGGGCGACACGCCCACCTCGCGCTTGAAGAACCGCGAGAAATAGGCCGGCTCGGAAAACCCCAGGCTGTCCGACACCTGATTTACCGTCATCACCGTGTAGACCAGACAGCGCTTGGCCTCCAGCACCAGCCGCTGGTTGATCATACGCAGCGCCGACTGCCCGGCCAGACGCCGACACAAGGCATTGAGATGCGCCGCGCTGATGCCGATCGCCTCGGCATAGCGCTCGATGGTCCAGTGCTCGCGAAAGTGCATTTCCAGCAACCGTGCGAACGCCGCGATGTGCTCGCGCCCGCGATCCTGGGTCGATTCGCGAGCGCTCGACACGGCCAGCCAGCGACGATTGACCGACACCAGCAAGACGCTGATCAGCGACTGCAGCATCAGGTCGCGCCCCGGCGCCTGGCGGCCGTACTCCTGAGAGATCGACTCGAACAGCGCATCCAGGTGACGCACCTCATCGCCCAGCGCATAGCAGATCGGCATTCGCGTCACCTGACTGTCCAGGGTGCCGCTGAGCTGCTCCACCAGCGGCAGCGCCATGCTCAGCACATAGCCGCGGATGTCCTGGGAGAAGCGAAAGCCGTGCACGCTCATCGCCGGAATCAGCTGCAGCGACGGTCGCTCCACGCAGTGCACATGGCCCTCCACCTCGAGCTCGGCGCGGCCAGCCTGTACGTACAGCAGCTGCACCAGATCGCCATGCCGGTGCGGGCGGATTTCCCAGCCATGCAAGCGGCTGCGCTCGGGGATCGACTCGCAATGGATGAGATCCGGCGTCGGCCAGGCAGCGGTCTCGCCATAGAGTTTAAAGACCGGTACCGCCACCTCGGGGGATTTCAGCACGCCGCCCTCCAAAACCATGAAAAGTCCAAGAAACGATACCGATAGTGCCTTCAAAGCCCTGCCCTATCCACAAAAAATACAGGCACGGCGCTCAGGCTCCGTCGACAGGAGAACAATAATGAAGACACAAGTCGCCATCATCGGCGCCGGCCCTTCCGGGCTGTTACTTGGCCAACTGCTGCACAATGCCGGCATCGACAACGTCATTGTCGAGCGCCAGAGCCCGGACTATGTACTCGGCCGCATCCGCGCCGGCGTGCTCGAGCAGGGCATGGTCGATCTGTTGCGCGAGGCCGGCGTGGCCGCCCGCATGGAGCGCGAAGGCCTGCCGCACGACGGTTTCCAGCTGGCCTTCGATGGCCGCTGCGAACGCATCGATCTCAAAAGCCTGACCAGCGGCCAAGGCGTGATGGTCTACGGCCAGACCGAAGTCACCCGCGATCTGATGGAGGCCCGCCAGGCCAGCGGCGCCGTCACCCTGTACAACACCAGCCAGGTCCGGCTGCACGAACTCAAGGGCGAACGCCCTTATCTGACCTTCGAGCACGAAGGCCGCGCGCAGCGTCTGGAGTGCGACTACATCGCAGGCTGCGACGGCTTCCATGGCGTATCCCGGCAATCCATACCGGCTGGTGTGCTTAAGGAATTCGAGCGGGTGTACCCGTTCGGCTGGCTGGGCATCCTCGCCGACACGCCACCGGTGCATGAAGAGCTGATCTACGCCAATCATGAGCGCGGCTTCGCCCTGTGCAGCATGCGCTCACCGACACGCACCCGCTATTACGTGCAGGTCGCCGCCGAAGAAAAGGTCGAAGACTGGCCCGACGAACGCTTCTGGGACGAGCTCAAGCGGCGCCTGCCGGAGCCGGTTGCCAGCCAGCTGATCACTGGCCCCTCGATCGAAAAGAGCATCGCGCCACTGCGCAGCTTCGTTGTCGAACCAATGCAGTATGGCCGCCTGTTTCTGCTCGGCGATGCCGCGCACATCGTGCCACCAACCGGCGCCAAGGGCTTGAACCTGGCCGCCAGCGACGTCAGCACGCTGTACCGCATCCTGCTCAAGGTTTATCGCGAAGGCCGAAGCGATCTGCTCGAACGCTACTCGGCGATCTGCCTGCGGCGTATCTGGAAGGCCGAGCGCTTCTCCTGGTGGATGACCTCGATGCTGCATCGCTTCCCTGACACCGACGCCTTCAGCCGCCGCATGCAGGAGACCGAGCTGGACTACTTCGTCAGCTCCGAAGCTGGCCGCAGAACCATCGCCGAAAACTATGTCGGCCTGCCCTACGAACCCATAGAACAGGAGTAATGAGCGCTATTCGCCCGGCACGTTCATCAGCGCGCCGGGCCCATGCAATTCGTTCGTTTATCGCACACTAAGTCGTTAATCGAATTGAATAGCCCCTCGCTAACTCGCACCATGCGAACAGCGAATCCTAGCGGCGGCAGTATTGCAGCCGAATTTGGCTGTACCTGAGTCGCCTACTAACAATGAATAAGAAAGGACATTTGCGATGCACAAGCTTTCCAAGGCTTTGCTGACGCTGCTTGCCACCAGCGTCATGACCTGGGCCAACGCCGACGAGGCCGAGGTCACCCTCAAGGTTCACCACTTCCTGCCCGCCCACTCGGTGACCCAGGCCGACTTTCTCAAGCCCTGGGCAGAGAAAATCACCGCCGAATCCAATGGCCGCATCCAGTTTCAGCTCTACCCGTCCATGCAGCTGGGCGGCACCCCGCCGCAACTGATCGACCAGGCGCGTGATGGCGTCGCCGACATCGTCTGGACCCTGCCTGGCTACACCAGCGGCCGCTTCCCTCTGGCATCGGCATTCGAGATGCCTTTCATGAGCCGCTCCTCCGAAGCCAGCAGCCAGGCCATGTGGGATTTCCTCGAAGCCCATGGGCAGAAGGAGTTCGCCGACGTTCATCTGCTCGCCACTCACCTGACCGACGGTGCGCTGCTGCACACGGCGAAAAAACCGGTGCGCAGCCTGGCCGACTTCCGCGGTCTGAAACTGCGCTCGGCCAACCGCGTGTCTACCAAGCTGATCTCCATGCTTGGCGCCACCCCGGTGGCCATGCCGGTGCCGCAGGTGCCGGAAGCGCTGTCCAAGGGCGTGGTCGATGGCGCCGTGCTGCCCTGGGACGTGGTCCCGGCTCTGAAACTGCAGGAGCTGGTCAAGTACCACACCGAAATGGCCCCGGGCCAGCCGGCGTTGATGCACACCGCCCTGGTGCTGGCGATGAACCCTGCCAAGTACGCCAGCCTGCCCGATGACCTGCGCAAGATCATCGACGACAACAGCGGCCGCGAACTGTCACGCCAGGCCGGGCATATCTGGGACACCAACGTGATCGAGACCGGACACAAACTGGCCGAATCGCGTGGCAACGAGATCTACGTGCTGCCCGCCGACGAGCAGGCCAAGTGGATGGCCATCGGCCGCAAGCTGGACAACGACTGGATCAAGGAAGTCGAGAGCAAGGGCAACGAAAACGGCGCCGCGCTGCTGCAAGAAGTGCGTGACCTGATCGAAAGCTACAACGCCAAGCTGTCGAACT
The DNA here is from genome assembly GCF_002439135.1 of Pseudomonas sp. UBA6323. Taxonomy (NCBI): domain Bacteria; kingdom Pseudomonadati; phylum Pseudomonadota; class Gammaproteobacteria; order Pseudomonadales; family Pseudomonadaceae; genus Pseudomonas; species Pseudomonas sp. UBA6323. Next base: position 189,900 of record NZ_DJSX01000065.1, read on the forward strand.
GATCGCCAACCCTCGTTGTCCTGGCCGGCATCTCGGGTGCCGGCCTTGCGGAGTCCGCTCATGATCGAAAACCCTGCCTTGCCTGGGCAGCCCCAGCGCACGCGCCCATTCGGCCAGCTGCTTGACACACTGGCATGCTGGCTGGCGATGGCCGGTGGCCTGGTACTGGTCGCCATTACCCTGCTGTCGGCCTACAGCATCACCATGCGCAGCCTGTTCGATGCACCACTTCTCGGTGACGTCGAGCTGGTGCAGATGGGCTGCGGCATCGCCGTGGTGAGTTTCCTGCCGCTGTGCCAGCTGCGTCGCAACAATGTCATCGTCGATGCCTTCACCCTGCGTGCGCCGGCAGCACTGCGCCGCCATCTCGACACCCTCGGCTGCCTGTTGATGGCCGCCTGCGCGGCACTGCTGGCCTGGCGTTCGGTGATCGGCACCCTGGACACCTACCGTAACGGTGAAGAGTCGATCATCATGGGTATTCCGATGTGGTGGTCGATGACCCCCTTCGCCCCGTCCTTCGCTCTGCTGGCCATCGTTTCCCTGTACACCGCCTGGCTCGACCAGCGTGGCGAAGGGGGCCAGCAATGAGCAGCGTCGCACTGGGCGGGCTGTTTCTCGCCTTTCTCCTGGTTCTGCTGGCCATCCGTATTCCGATTGCCATCGCCATGCTGCTCACCGGTATCGCCGGTTACGTCTCGATCAGCGGCTGGGACCCGCTGCTCAATTACCTGAAGACGGTGGCCTACGCCCGTTACACCGTGTACGACCTGTCGGTGATCCCGCTGTTTCTGCTGATGGGCCAGTTCGCCTCGCGCGGCGGCCTGGCTACGGGCCTGTTCCGGGCCGCGGCCACCATGGTCGGACACTGGCGCGGCGGCCTGGCTATCTCCGCCATCGGCTCGTGCGCCGCCTTCGGCGCGGTCTGCGGATCATCGGTGGCGACCGCGGCGACCATGGGCCAGGTGGCCCTGCCGGAGCTGCGTCGCTACAAGTACTCCAACTCGCTGGCCGTGGGTTGCCTGGCAGCGGGCGGCACCCTGGGCATTCTCATCCCGCCCTCGGTGGTGCTGGTGATCTACGCCATCCTCGCCCAGCAGAACATCTCCACGCTGTTCATGGCCGCCTTCGTGCCGGGCATCCTTGCCGTCATCGGCTACATGATCGCCGTGGCCATCTACGTGCGCCTGTTCCCCGACTCGGGGCCTGCTCAGGAACGCTCGAGCTGGAAACAGCGGCTGCAGGCGCAACAGGGCGTCTGGCCGGTGCTGCTGATTTTCCTGGTCGTGCTCGGTGGCATCTACGGCGGTTGGTTCACCCCGACCGAGGCAGCGGCCATCGGTACCGTGGGCACGGGTTTCTTCGCCTTCACCCTGGGCAAGATGCGCCTTGCCGAACTCAAGGAAGTGTTGCTGGGCACCGGCGTGACCACCGCGATGATCTTCATGATCCTGCTCGGCGCCGATGTGATGAATGCCTTCCTGGCCATCTCGCAGCTGCCCAACTTCATCGCCGAAGCCATCAGCGGAGCAGGTCTGCCGCCGTTTCTGGTGCTGGCCGGGATTCTCATCCTGTACCTGATCCTCGGCTGCGTGATGGACACCATGTCGATGATCCTGCTGACCATCCCGATCTTCTTCCCGGTGATCATGGGGTTGGACTTCTATGGCCTGGACCAGACGGAGAAAGCCATCTGGTTCGGCATCCTGGCTCTGATGGTGGTGGAGATCGGCATGGTCACCCCGCCGCTGGGCATGAACGTGTACGTGATCGCCGGCATGGCACGCGACATTCCAATGCGGGACGCCTTCAGAGGCATCGTGCCGTTCCTGATTTCGGACATCGTGCGCGTGGTCATCCTCGTGCTCTTCCCATCGATCACCCTGTGCCTGGTGCGCTGGCTGACCTGACAGAGGACGCGCATTGCATTCAGACAGACGCCACTGACCCCGAATAACTGCCAACACCCCCGATGTAGAGGCGTTTTCGCCGTTGCGGAGGGGTTCTTAACCTTGCAAAAGGAAGCGATAACAATGAAAAAAGCTCTGTACCTCGCGCCCAGCGCAATCGCCGTTGCCGTCATGGCCTCCAGCCTCTCGGTCGGCGTTCAGGCCGCCGGCTTCGTCGAAGACGCCAAGGTCACCCTCGGCCTGCGCAATTACTACTTCAACCGTAACTACCTCAACGGCACCGACCCGATCGTCAACGGCGAGCGCCAGGGCCAGGCCGAAGGCTGGACGCAGAGCTTCATCCTCGATGCCCGCTCCGGCTACACCCAGGGCACCGTAGGCTTCGGTCTCGATGTGCTCGGCCTGTACAGCATCAAGCTCGACGGCAACCGTGGCGCCGCCAACACCCAGCTGATGCCGATCCATGACGACGGCCAGGCCGCTGATGACTTCGGTCGCACTGCCGTGGCGGCCAAGGCCAAGATCTCCAAGACCGAGCTGAAAGTCGGCGAGTGGATGGCCGTGCTGCCGATCCTGCGTGCCGACGACGGCCGCTCCCTGCCGCAAACCTTCCAAGGTGCGCAGCTCACCTCCAGCGAAATCGACGGCCTGACCCTGTACGGCGGTCAGTTCTGGAAGAACAGCCAGCGTAATGATGCCAGTCGCGAAGACATGTCGTTCACCGTCAACGGCGCCACGCACAACAGCGACGACTTCAACTTCGGCGGCGGTGAGTACCGCTTCAACGGCAACAACACCATGGTCGGCGTCTGGCATGCCCGCCTGGAGAACGTCTACCAGCAGAGCTACGCGCAACTGACCCATAGCCAGCCGGTCGGCGACTGGGTGCTGGGCGCCAACCTCGGCTACGTCACCGGCAAGGAAGAAGGCTCGGCCAAGGCCGGCAACCTCGACAACAAGGTGTACCAGGGCGCATTCAGCGCCAAGCGCGGCAACAACACCTTCATGGTGGCCTACCAGCGTCTGAGCGGCGACACCAAGTTCATGCGGATCGACGGCGCCAGCGGCGGCACCCTGGTCAACGACGGCTTCACCAACAGCTACGACAACCCGGAAGAGCGTTCCTGGCAGGTTCGTCACGACTACAACTTCGCCGGTATGGGCATTCCGGGCCTGACCCTGATGAACCGCTACGTCAGCGGCTCCAATATCCATGCCGGCGGTCGTACCGACGCCGAGGAGTGGGGGCGTGAATCGGAGCTGGCCTACACCATCCAGGAAGGCTCGCTGAAGAACCTGAGCATTCGCTGGCGTAACTCCGATGTGCGCCGCGACGTAGGCCAGGATCTGCACGAGAACCGTCTGATCATCAACTACCCGCTGTCGATTCTGTAAGCACCACGCAACATCGCTGCACAAGTGACTCCTAGTGTTACGGCACGTTCAGCCCGTCCTCGTGACGGGCTTTTTTTTGATGTGCAACTGTTCGAGGAAGTACCACCATGCGCTGGATTATCGAACGCTGCGCCGACCTCAAGGTCGGGCACAAGCTTCTGCTGGGCTTTTCACTGGTCATGCTGCTGACCCTGGCGGTGGCCCTGGGTGGCTGGCGCACCGCCAGCGACATACTCGGGCATGCCGGCCAATCGCTTCAGGTGGCGGACCTGAAACAACAGATCCTGCGGCTGCGCCTGCTGGAGAAGGATTACCTGCTGGCACCGCTGGCTGGCCATGAAGCGGCCATTGCCGATCAGCATGCCGGCATCGCCGACCAATTGGCCGCCCTTTCTTCGCATACCGAGCAACTGCTGCAAGGCAACGACGCTTATCTGCAGCAGTTCACCCAACTGCGCGCGACACAGTCGCAAGCCAGCACCGCGCAGACCGGCATGGCGATCCGCGCCGACGAAGCGCTGATCCAGTTCGAGATGGTCGCTCAGGACCAGTTCAACCTGATTCGTGACCAACTGTTCGAAGGCCAGGCAGGCACGCAGAGCGGAGTCGATCAGGCCGAGGCGGCGGCACGCCTGAGCCAGAACCTGCTGCAGCTGCGCCTGGCGGAAAGCCAGTTCATCCTTAGCGCAGACAATGCCGATGCCGACCTCTGGCAAATACGCTTCACCAGCATGACCGAGGCGGCGCAGCAACTGCGCGCACAACTCGCAGCGCTGCAGCAGGCATCGCTGGACGAAGCCCTGCGCGCGCTCGACAGCTATCGCGAATCCTTCGAGCACTATCGCCAAAGCCGCGAGGCTGAACAGCACAGCCGCAACCGGCTGACCGAACTGGCGCAAGCCATGCTGCAACATGGCGACGCTCTGCAACAGCGCCAGCAGCTCATCATGCAGGAAGGCAACCGCCAATCCCTGCAAACCCTGGCCCTGCTGACCACCGCAGCGCTGGTGCTGGCGCTGCTCGCCAGCTGGCTGATCCGCCGTCTGATCGTCGGCCCGCTACGGAATTGCCTGCTGCTGGCCCAACAGGTGGCGGCCGGTGATCTCAGCGGTTCTCGCACGGCCATTGGCCGCGACGAGGTCGGTCAGCTGCTGGGGGCGCTGCAGAGCATGCGCGACCACCTGCGCGAACTGATCGGGCAGATCGGCGGTAGCGCGACACAGATCGCCGCCGCGGCCGAGCAACTGTCGGCGGTCAGCGAACAGACCCGCGCCGGCGTGCGCGAACAGAGCGAAGAATCCAGTCAGACCGCCTGCGCCATGCAGCAGATGGTCGCCAGCGTGCAACAGGTGGCCGGCGATGCGGAGCAGGCATCGCAAGCGGCGCAGCAGGCAGAACTGCAGGCCCGCGATGGTGACCGGCAGGTGCGCCAGGTCATCGAGCAGATCGAGCGCCTGGCCAGTGAGGTCGCACAGACCGGTCAGACCGTCGATCAGGTGCAGGGCGAGAGCCAGCGCATCGGCACGGTGCTGGACGTGATCAAGGCAGTCGCCGAGCAGACCAACCTGCTCGCACTCAATGCAGCCATCGAGGCGGCCCGTGCCGGTGAACAAGGCCGCGGCTTCGCCGTGGTCGCCGATGAAGTTCGCGCACTGGCGCGCCGCACACAGGATTCCGCCAGCGAGATCGAGGCACTGATCACCAGCCTGCAGAACCGCGTGCACAAGGCCGTGACCCAAACCCAGGCCAGCCAGAGCCTGAGCCAGGACGCGGTGAGCAGCGTCGAGCTAACCGGCCAGAGCCTGGTGCACATCAATCAGGCGGTTGCGTTGATCGAACGAATGAACCAGCAGATCGCCAGCGCCGCCGAACAGCAGAGCGCGGTGGCCATGGAGATCAACCGTAGCCTGGACAACGTACGCAGCATTGGCGAACAGAGTGCCAGCGCCACCGAGCAGACGGCCCTGTCCAGCGCCGAACTGGCCAGGCTCGGCGGTGAACTGCAGGAACGCATCGGCCGTTTCCGCAGTTGAGGCAGAACGCTTCATCCCAGTAGGGCGCGTTAGCCGCGGCAACTAGCAAGCGTGGCTAAAGCCCTCCCACAGGTAAACGCCCACGTATTCAGGCCACACCGTGGGAGGCGCTTCAGCAGCGACAGCTCCTGAACATGTCCACAGGTGAAAGCTGATACCTCCACCTCTCAGTGACGGCAAAGCGAACGACAAATGGCCGCTAACCGCACGACATCCCAAGCCCTTCTCTCCCGTTACTCTTGGCGCCTCCATGCACCCAACGTAAAATCCGGAACATAGTTCCAATAAATACAAATCCGGAGACCTGCCATGCCTCACACCCCACTCGACTGCGACCTGCTGGTGGTCGGCTCCGGCGCTGCCGGGCTGGCCGCAGCCGTCAGCGCCGCGCACCTGGGCAAACGGGTGATTCTGGTGGAGAAGGCACCAGTGCTGGGCGGCGCTACGGCCTGGTCCGGGGGCTGGCTGTGGGCGCCACGCAACCCGCTGGCCCAGCGCGCCGGCATCGTCGAAGACATCGAGCAACCGCGCACCTACCTGCGCAACGAGCTGGGCGAGCATTACCGCCCCGAGCTGGTGGACGCCTTTCTGCAACACTGCCCGGAGATGGTGGCCTTCTTCGAGCAGCACACCGCGCTGCAGTTCGTCGATGGCAACGGTATCCCCGACATGCACGGCAACACGCCCGGCGCGGCCACCGGCGGTCATCAGGTCATCGCCGCGCCCTACGATGGCCGCGAGGTGCTCGACCTGTTGCCACGCCTGCGCAAGACCATGCGTGAGACGTCCTTCATGGGCATGCCGATCATGGCCGGTGCCGATCTTGCCGCCTTCCTCAACATGACCCGCTCGCCCAAGGCGCTGCTGCACGTCATCCGCCGCTTCACCAGCCACCTTTATCACCTGGCCCGCTATGGCCGCGCCATGCACCTGGTCAACGGCGTGGCGCTGATCGCCCGTCTGGTGCGCTCGGCGCAGGATCTCGGTGTGCAGATGCTGGAGTCCACGCCCGCGCAGCGTCTGATCGTCGAGAACGGCAGCGTCTGCGGCGCCGTGGTGCTGCATACCGGCGAGGAAACGACTATCCGCGCCAAAGCCGTGGTGCTCGCGGCAGGCGGTTTCCCCAATGATCCGCAACGGCGCCAGGCGATGTTCCCGCGCGATGCCAGCGGTCATGACAACCTCGCCCTGCCACCGACCAGTTGCTCCGGCGACGGCCTGCGCCTAGGCGAGTCCGCCGGCGGACGAGTCGCCGACGACCTGCGCTCGCCCGTGGCCTGGGCGCCGGTATCGAAGGTGCCCTACCCCGACGGCAGCGTTGGCCACTTCCCGCACATCATCGACCGCGGCAAACCCGGCATCATCGGTGTGCTGCAAAACGGCCAGCGCTTCGTCAACGAGGCCGGCGGCTACTACGACTATGTCGACGCCATGCTCAAGGCCATCCCCGAGGATCAGGAAGCCTGTTCCTGGCTGATCTGCGACCACCGTTTCCAGCGCCGCTACGGCATCGGTTTCGCCCGTCCGGCGCCGCTGCCGGTGTCACCGCATATCCGCAGCGGCTACCTCAAGCGCGGCGATACTATCGAAGAACTGGCCATTGCCTGCGGCATCGATCCGCTTGGCCTGGTCACCACCATCAGCGAATTCAACCACCACGCGCGCCTGGGCGAAGACCCGCAATTCGGCCGTGGCAGCACGCCGTTCAATCGCCGCAGTGGCGACGCCCAGCACCCCGGCCCCAATCCTTGCGTAGCGCCCATAGAGCAGGGGCCGTTCTATGCGGTGAAGGTGCAGCCGGGCTGCTTCGGCACCTTCGCCGGGCTGCGAACCGACGGCCACGCCCGCGTACTGGATGGCGATGGCCAGCCGATCCCAGGGCTCTACGCAGCAGGTACGGATATGGCCAGCCCGCTGGGCGGGCACTACCCGTCCGGCGGCATCAACCTCGGCCCTGCCCTGACCTTCGGCTATATCGCCGGTCGCCACGCGGCGGCGCTCTGACATCCCGCGCGCGGGGGCGCAGGCATAAAAAAGCGCCGCCCGGATGCGTGGTCCGGGCAGCGCCCCATTGCTCGCAGGAGTCAGTCCTGCAGGGACTCGATACCCAGCTCGTCCCACACCGCCTCGGCCAGGTGGAAGGTGGCATTGGCCGCCGGGATGCCGCAGTAAATGGCGCTCTGCATGATCACTTCCTTGATCTCTTCGCGGCTCACCCCGTTGTTCTTCGCTGCGCGCAGGTGCAGCTTTAGCTCGCCCTCGCGGTTCATGCCGATCAGCATGGCAATGGTGACCAGGCTGCGGGTGTGACGCGGCAGGCCCGGGCGGGTCCAGATATCGCCCCAGGCATGCCGGGTGATCATCTCCTGGAACTCTTCGTTGAACGGCGTCAGGTTCTGCAGGCTGCGGTCGACGTGGGCGTCACCGAGCACCGCGCGGCGCACCTGCATGCCGGCTTCGTAGCGTTGTTTTTCGTCCATCGGTCAGTCCTCGAATGAATCCGTAAGAGCGAGCTCTGCTCGCGAAGTGCTGGGTTCGCGAGCTTTACGATTCGCGAGCAGAGCTCGCTCCTACAACAAGAAGGGGGGGGCGCTCAGGCGCGCAGGAAATCCAGCACACGCCGACTGAACTCATCGCCGGCCTGCACGTTGGACAGGTGCGCGGCGTGGAACTCCACCAGCTCGGCACCCGCGATGCGTTCCTGCATGAAACGGCCATGCTCGGTTGTGGTCACCGGGTCGCCACTGCCGCAGACGATCAGCGTCGGCGCGGTGATGCTGCCAAGCTGCTCGCGGAAATCGGCATCGCGCACCGCTGCGCAGTTGGCCGCGTAACCTTCCGGCGAAGTCTGCGCCAGCATGCCGACGATGGGCTCGACCTTGCCCGGATTGGCCTCGGCGAACTCGGCAGTGAACCAGCGCGAGATCGACGCATCGCGCAGCTCACGCATGGCCTGCGCACCGCCAGCGAGCACGCTGTCGATGCGCGGGTTCCACACCTCCGGCGTACCGATCTTGGCGGCGGTGTTGCACAGCACCAGGCGCTCGATGCGCTCAGGGGCATTGATGCCCAGCCACTGGCCGATCAGGCCACCCATGGACAGGCCGCAGAAATGCACTCTGGCGATGCCCAGCGCATCGAGCAGGGCCAGCACGTCGCGGCCGTTCTGTTCGATGCTGTACGGGCCGTCGGTCACCAGCGAAACGCCGTGGCCACGGGTGTCGTAGCGCAGCACCTGAAAGTGCTGGGTGAAGGCAGGGATCTGCGCGTCCCACATGTGCAAGTCGGTGCCCAGCGAGTTGGACAGCACCAACACCGGAGCACCGGCAGGGCCTTCGAGCAGATAATTGAGGTCGCCATCGGCGAGACGTACGACAGGCATGAATGACTCCTAGGACGAAAATTGCGTGTGTTCGGTGATGGCCCGCTCGACCCAGCGGCGGGCCTGCCCCAGGTAATGCGCGGCATCGAGCAGGCGGTCCAGCTCCTCGGCGGAAAGCTCTGCGGCGACCTCGGCATTGGCACCGAGCACGGCGCGCAGGTGGGCGCCCTCCTGCACCGCCTGGCGGCAGCATTGCTCCACCAGGTGATGGGCGGCGTCGCGGCCGATGCGCTGGGCCAGGGCGGTGCTTACTGCCTCGGCCAGCACCAGGCCCTGGGTCAGTTCCAGGTTCTCGCGCATGCGCGCGGCGTCCACCTCCAGGCCCGGCACCACCAGCAGCGCCTGCTGCAAGGCGCCGGAGACCAGGCAACAGAGTTCGGGCAGGGTCTCCCATTCGGCGTGCCACAGGCCGAGGCTGCGCTCGTGCTCCTGCGGCATGGCCGCCAGCATCGTCGCCACCAGGCCCGGCGCACGCGTGGCGGCGCCGATCAGCACGGCGGCGCTGACCGGGTTGCGCTTGTGCGGCATGGTCGACGAGCCACCCTTGCCCGGCGCCGAAGGTTCGAACACTTCGCCGGCCTCGGTCTGCATCAACAGGCTGAGGTCGCGGCCCAGCTTGCCCAGGCCGCCGGCGATCATGCCCAGCAGACTGGCGAACTCCACCAGGCGATCACGCTGGGTATGCCAGGGCTGCTCGGGCAGGTTCAGTTGCAGTTCCTGCGCCAGCGCACCGCTGACCGCCCAGCCGGCGTCGCCGAGCGCGGCCAGGCTGCCGGAAGCGCCGCCGAACTGCAGGCACAGCAGGCGCGGCTTGAGTTCGCTCAGGCGTTGGCGATGACGGGTGATCGCGCCGAGCACGCCGGCCAGTTTCATGCCTAGGGTCACGGGTGTGGCTTGCTGCAGCCAGGTGCGCCCGGCCAGCGGTGTGTCGATATGGCGTTCGGCCTGCGCCGCCAGGGCAGCGGCCAGGCTGGCGAGATCAAGCTCGATCAGGTCGATGGCGGCGCGCAGTTGCAGTACCAGGCCGCTGTCCATGACGTCCTGGCTGGTCGCGCCGAGGTGGACGTAACGCTCGGCCTCGGGGCTTTCAGCGGCGATGCGCTTGCCCAGTGCCTTGACCAGCGGGATGGCGGAATTGCCAGCCGTGGCGATGGCCTGGGCCAGCGTCGGGTAATCGTAGCGTTCGGCCTGGCAGGCGGCCTCGATGGGCGCCACCGCCTCGGCTGGGATCAGCCCGACGCGTGCCTCGGCCCGCGCCAGGGCGGCTTCGAAGTCGAGCATGCCCTGCACGCGGCCGGCGTCGCAGAAGATCGCGCGCATGGCCGGCGCGGTGAAATAGGCATCGAAAAGTTGGTTGCTCACGAGCGAAGCGCTCCTGGGAAAATGTACGGCTAGTGTGGCATCAACCGGCGGCGCCGCGCACGGAGGGTGTCTGTGGGAGGGGCTTTAACCGCGACCGATTACAGGCGTCGCCGCTGAAGCGCCTCCCACAAGGTTCAGTGCGTAGGGTGAGCCGAGCGACGATCTGCTTCAGCCCACCGCCGTAAAATGGTGGGCTGAAGCCCACCCTACGCGTCTGTAGGAGCGAATTTATTCGCGACCCTGACTGGCCGGGTCATCGCGAATAAATTCGCTCCTACAGCTGTCAATCACACCCGCTCGATGGCCAGCGCCAGACCCTGGCCGACGCCCACGCACATGGTCGCCAGGCCGAGCTTGCCGCCGGTCTTCTCCAGGTGATGCACCGCGGTCAGCACCAGGCGGTTGCCGCTCATGCCCAGCGGATGGCCGAGGGCGATGGCGCCGCCGTTCGGGTTGACCTTGGGACTGTCGTCCGGCAGGCCGAGATCACGGGTGACCGCCAGGCCCTGGGCGGCGAAGGCTTCGTTCAGTTCGATCACTTCGAACTGCTCAATGCTCAGGTTCAGCCGCGCCAGCAGCTTGCGCACCGCCGGCACCGGACCAACACCCATGACGCGCGGGGCGACGCCGCCGCTGGCCATGCCCAGCACCTTGGCGCGGGGCTTGAGGCCGTATTGCTTAACCGCTTCGGCCGACGCCAGGATCATCGCCGAGGCGCCATCGTTGAGGCCCGAGGCGTTGCCGGCGGTAACGGTCTTGCCTTCACCATTGACCGGCTTGAGCTTGGCCAGGCCTTCGGCCGTAGTGTCGGCACGCGGATGCTCGTCACGGTCGACGACGATTTCGCCCTTCTTGGTCTTGATCACCACCGGGACGATTTCCTCGGCGTAGTAACCGGCTTCCTGGGCCGCAGCTGCACGCTGCTGGCTGCGCAGGCCAAAGGCGTCCTGGTCGGCGCGGCTGACGCCGTAGTCCTCGGCGACATTGTCACCGGTGACCGGCATCGGGTCGACGCCATATTGCTCTTTCATCAGCGGGTTGACGAAGCGCCAGCCCAGGGTGGTGTCTTCCAGCTTCTGGCCGCGGCCAAAGGCGCTGTCGGCCTTGCCCATCACGTAAGGCGCGCGGGTCATCGACTCGACGCCAGCAGCGATGGCCAGTTCCATCTCGCCCGAGGCGATGGCGCGGAAGGCAGCGCCGACCGCTTCCATGCCCGAGGCGCACAGACGGTTCAAGGTCACGCCCGGCACCGTCTCCGGCAGGCCGGCGAGCAGCAGCGCCATGCGGGCGACGTTGCGGTTGTCTTCGCCGGACTGGTTGGCGCAGCCCATAAACACTTCATCGACCGCTGACCAGTCGACCTGCGGGTTACGCTCGACAAGGGCCTTGAGCGGAATCGCCGCCAGGTCGTCGGCGCGTACCGCGGACAGCGCGCCATTCAGGCGGCCAATCGGCGTGCGGATGGCGTCGCAGATGAATACTTCGCGGCTCATTCCTCACCTCCAGCCTGACCATGGGCGGCGGCAGTGCGCGCTTCCAGGTCGCGCAGCGCGGCCAGTTCCTCAGCTTTCGGCGCCTCGGTGGTGGACACGTTGTCGGCAAAGCGGATCTGCCAGCCGGTGTTCTCGATCACCTGTTCGCGGGTCACGCCCGGGTGCAGCGAGGTGACGATGAATTCGTTGCTGCCGGCTTCCGGCTCCATGATGCACAGGTCGGTGATGATCGCCACCGGGCCGTCGCCCGGCAGGCCCAGGCGCTTGCGATGGTCACCGCCTTCGCCGTGACCGACCGAGGTGATGAACGCCAGCTTGTCGACGAAGGTGCGATGGCCCTGCTTGAGGATGATCAGCACCTTCTTGGCGCTACCGGCGATTTCCGGCGCGCCACCGGCGCCGGGCAGGCGCACTTTCGGCGCGTGGTAGTCGCCGATCACGGTGGTGTTGATGTTGCCGTACTTGTCGACCTGGGCGGCGCCAAGGAAGCCAACGTCGATACGCCCACCTTGCAGCCAGTAGCGGAAGATTTCGCCGGTCGGCACTACGGTGTCGGCGGTTTCCGCCAGCTCGCCGTCACCGATGGACAGCGGCAGCACGCTCGGCTTGGCGCCAATCGGGCCGGATTCGTAGATCAGCACCACTTCCGGTGCATGGGTCAGGCGCGCCAGGTTGGCGGCCTTGGACGGCAGGCCGATGCCGACGAAGCAGACGCTGCCATTGCCGAGGCGGCGCGCGGCGGCCACGGTCATCATTTCGTTGGTGTTGAACTCGCTCATCACTTGGCCTCCCCGTTAACCTTCGCCTGGTACTGCGCAAAATCCTCGGTGCCGCGGATGTACTGATCGATCCAGGCAGTGAAGGTGTCGCGGTCGCGGGCGATCGGATCCCAGTCCTGATAGAAGCGGTTGTCACGCTCGTAGTAGCCGTGCGCGTAGGAAGGCCTGGCACCGCCGGGCACCACGCACACCGCAGTGACGGCCCAGGTCGGCAGCACGCAGGCGTTCATCGGTGCCTGCAGGTCGTCGACAATTTCCTCGACGGTGACGATGCAGCGCTTGGCTGCCAGCGCGGCTTCCTTCTGCACGCCGAGGATGCCCTGGATCAGCACGTTGCCCTTGCGGTCGGCCTTCTGCGCGTGGATCACGGTAACGTCCGGACGCACGCTGGGGATGGCGGCCAGCTTCTCGCCGCTGAACGGGCACTCGATGAATTTGATGTCCGGGTTGACCTTGACCAGGTCGGAACCCTGGTAACCGCGCAGCACGGCGAACGGCAGGTTGGAGGCACCGGCGACGTAGGCGTTGGCCATGGCCGCGTGGCTGTGCTCGCTGATCTCCAGCTTGTGCGGCCAGTGCTTCTCCACCGCATCGCGCAGGCGATGCAGCGAACCGACACCGGGATTGCCGCCCCAGGAGAAGGTCAGCTTGCGTGCGCAACCGGCGCCGATCAGCAGGTCATAGACCAGGTCCGGGGTCATGCGCACCAGGTGCAGATCTTTCTTGCCCTGACGGATCAGCTCGTGGGCGGCGGCAGTGGGAATCAGGTGGGTGAAGCCCTCGAGGGCGATGCAGTCGCCGTCCTGGACATGGCGCGAAATGGCGTCGCGCAGCGTGATGATGTCGGCCATCGTAGTGTTCTCGTCAGGTTGCAGGCGCCACCGGGTGAGGCGTGGCGTATGACTGCAACCTTAGAAAGTGGCCTTGACGAGAACAATCCGATAATCGCCATACAGGGCGATTATCGAACACCTTCGTTTTCCAAGAACCTGTTTACGATCTTGCGAGCTGGAGCCATACAAGGCGCAACGACCAACGGGAGTGACAGCCGAAGGCTGGCCCGAAGGGAGAGCGCCAGCGAATCAAAACGGCGAGGAGCGGTGGGAGTCGCGCTCAAGTTTACGAGCCTGTCTTTAACGCCGTAGGGCCGAAGCGCAGCAGATCGTGAACAGGTTCTAAGGTCGGAACAATTGACCGCTCAGTTCGCGGCTGGCACTGAGCATCAGCGGCAGATAGCGCTTCTCCAGTTCGGCGACCGGCACGCGACCTGCATGGGTGCTGATGTTCATCGCTGCCAGCACGTGGCCGGCCGAGTCGTAGACCGGTACCGCCAGCGAGCGCAGGCCCTGCTCCAGTTCCTGGTCGACGATGCACCAGCCCTGGTGGCGCACTCGCTGCAGACACTCCCACAGCGCGTCGGGGCTATGCAGGGTGCGGCTGGTCTTGGGCTGCAACTCGGCATGGGCCAGGTAGTCCTGAAGCTGGTCGTCATCCAGTGCGGCGAGCAGGATTCGTCCCATGGACGTGCAGTAGGCCGGAAGGCGGCTGCCGACGCTCAGGTCCACCGAGATCAGCCGTTGCGGAATGGCCGAGCGCGCCAGATAGAGCACCTGCTCGCCCTCCAGCGTGGCCAGGTTGCAGGCTTCATGCAGTTGTTCGCTGAGGCGGTCGAGGAACGGCTGCGCAGACACCGCCAACGGCGTGGAAGACAGGTAGGCGTGCCCAAGGGTCAGCACCTTGGGCAGCAGCGAGTAGGTGCGCCCGTCGGTGGTGACGTAACCGAGCTTCATCAGGCTGTACAGGCAACGGCGCACGGCGGCGCGGGGAATCTCGGTGCGGTGGCTGATCTGCGCGATGGTCAGGTGGCGCTTGCGCTCCTGGAAGGCGTTGATCACCGCCAGGCCCCGGGCCAGGGAGGTCATGAAGTTGGGGTCGCCAGCGAACTCCTCGATACGTTTGGCCGGCGACACGTAGGGTGGCGGCGCAAGGCTGGCAAGCGGCGGACGGGATTCGCTCATGATGCCTCCGGAACAGAGTGGACAGCGCCAGGCGATTATCGAACCGTTGTGCGGTAATCGCAAATAGAGTGAGCGAAACAGCGGACGACACTTCTGTTGGGGTCGTCGTGTCGCTCATTCCCGGATTGCATCCGGGCTACGGATGAAAAGCTCGCCGCTGAAGCGCCTCCCACAGGTGCCAGCCATCATCCCGGCAACATGCCCTGCCAGCGCAGCAGCACCAGTAGCGCGCTGACGCTGAAGAAGGCCAGCACGGTGCAGCCCACCAGCGCGGCGGCGCAGCGCTCTTCCAGGCCGAAGCGCTGACCGAGGATGGGGAACACGCTCATCATTGGCGCGCTGGCGAACAGCACGCCGGCGACCATCAGCAGCGGATCGACGCCCGGCACCAGGCTCAGCGCGGCGAACATCAGCAGCGGGTGCAGGATCAGCTTGCCGATGGAGGTCTGCGCCAGATCCGCCGCCATGCCGCCGACCTTCATGCCGTTGAGCGTGGCGCCGATGACGAACAGCGCCACCGGCGCCGAGGCACCGGCAAGCATGTCGATCACCCGCGCCGGCACCACCGGCAGGCGCAGTTGCAGCAGCGACATGCTCAGGCCCAGCACGATGGCGATGATCAGCGGGTTGCGCAGCAGGCGCAGCGCGGTCTCGCGCACCACCGTCCAGCCGCGTCCGCCCTGCTGGCCGGCTTCGGCAATCGCCAGGGCCAGCGGCACCATCAGCAGGTTCTCTACCAGCATGCCCAGCGCCATCGCCAATGCCGCAGTCGGCCCGATCACCATCACCGCGATGGGATAGCCGACGAAGCCGCTGTTGGGCACGGCCATGCCCATCGCCAGGATCGCACTGCTGGACAGGTTCAGCCCGCGCCAGCGCCGCGCTATCAGCAGGCCGACGACGAACAGGCTCAGCGAGGCCAATGCGTAGGCGGCCAGGTACGGCCAGTTGAGCACCTCGCTCAGGCTGCGTTCGGCCAACGCCTTGAACACCAGCGACGGCAGTGCGAAGTAGATGACGAAAGTGCCCATGCCGCGGACCTGGTCGCGGTTGACCAGGCTGACGCGGGCCGAGAGAAAGCCCAGGCCGATAAGAATGAAGATCGGGGCGGTGATACTCAGGACCGCTAGCATGCCAGGCTCTCCGTTTGCGCCTGGTGCAGTTGCCCCAGGCGGCTTCGTGTACGGGAAAAGTCGAGGTGGGCGACGCCTGTGCACAGCGCATCCAGACTGCTTTGGCCCTGCAGCCAGAGTTCACGACCACTGTCGTAGGCGATATCGATGAAGTTGACCAGGCGCTGCTGCTCGTCCGGCGAGCAATGCGCCAGCGGCGGCAGTTCTCCGACGGCGATGTGCGCGAAGCGCTGGCACAGCTGCAGGTAGTCGCCGCTGGCCAACGGCTGTCGGCAGAGCGCGGCGAAATCCAGCCAGATCGTTCGTTCATCCATGCCGCGCAGGGTCAGAGTGCGGCGCTGCAGATGCAGCTGCGGCGCCGCCGGCAGGTGCGCCAGGCGCGCTTCGAGCAACGCCGCCGGGCCTTGCAGATAAAGCCCCCAATGCCGCGCGCTGTGCGTCCGGTAGTCGGGGCCGGCCGCCATCTGCTGGACCAGGCAGCGCCGTTGCAACAGCTCGGCGAACGGCTTGAAGCGGCTGTGATACAACGGGTTGGGGCACAACTGCTCCGGCGCGTAATTGGAGCTGAACAGCAGGATGCAGCCGCGCTCGATCAGCGGCTGCAGCAGCCGCCCGAGCAGGATCGCATCGCCGATGTCGTGCACGTGGAATTCATCGAGGTAAAGCAGTCGGGCTTCACGGGCCAGCTCATCGGCGACACGCTCAAGTGGATCGGCCTGACCGGTGTGCGCCAGCATACGCTGCTGCACTTCCTGCAACAGTGCGTGCACATGCACACGTCGCTTGGGTTGGACGGGCGCAGCGTGAAACAACGCTTCGAGCAATAGACTCTTGCCCCGCCCCACTCCGCCCCAGAGATAGGCGCCAGCAGCAGGACGACGCCAGGCGACCGGCCGCAAGCGCGCCTGCAGCCAGTCGACCAGGCGTGCAAGCACCCGCTGCTGGGCGTCATCGAGATGCAGGCCACGCGCTTCGATGAAGCTCGCGGCCTGCGAGAGCAACTCAGAAGTCAAAGAACACCGTTTCTCCCTCGCCCTGGATACGAATGTCGAAGCGATAGGCCGGCTTGCCGTCCACCTCGCAACGTTTGGCGATCAGCGTCTCGCGGCGCTGTGGCTGCTCGATCAGGTTGAGCACCGGGTCCTTGGCATTGGCCTCGGCCTCGTCTTCGAAGTACAAGCGAGTGTTGAGATGAATATTGATGCCACGGGCGAACAGCGCGACGTTCACGTGCGGCGCCATTGGCACACCCGCCGCGTTGTTTACCACACCCGGTTTGACCGTGTAAGCGAACCACTCGCTGCCGGCATCGAAAGTGGTGGCGGTACGGCCGAAGCCGTTGAACGGTTTGGACTGGTCGTAATCCTCGTCGTAGTGGCCTTGATGATCGGCCTGCCACAGTTCGAGAAAGGCATCACGTACCAGGTGGCCGTTGCCGTCGTAGACGTGGCCGACCAGCACGATGTGTTCGCCCGGGGCTTCAGGGCGCGCCATCTGGTTCCAGATTTCCTGCTCGCGGGTCGGGTTGCCGGCGGCAGCCAGGGCCAGGCCGATATGGACGTAGGGGCCGGCGGTTTGCGAGGGGGTTTCCGGCAGCAATTCAACAGGCATGGTCATCCTCCTATGAGCCTGCTCAGGATCTCGCGAGCTAGAGCCAGACAAGGCAAAAAGGGCTGAGGAAGCGCAATTTACGAGTAGTAAATGAGCATTCCGAAGCCGTTTTTAACGCCGTCTGGCCGACGCGCCGCAGATCCTGGGCGGCTCATCAGTTGTTTTCGAAATGGGTTTTCCGCTGCCCGCGCAGCACGATATCGAAGCGATAGGCCAGGCAATCCATCGGGTTCGCCGTGCTCATGTCGAGCCTGGCGATCAGCGTCTCTACCGCATCAGCGTTGGCGATGGATTTGACGATCGGGCACAGCGGGATCAGCGGATCGCCCTCGAAATACAGCTGGGTGATCAGGCGCGTAGCGATCGACGGGCCGTTGAGCGAAAAGTGGATGTGCGCCGGTCGCCAGTCGTTGGGATTGTTGCGCCACGGGTACGGACCGGGCTTGATGGTGCGGAAGATGTAGCGCCCTTCGCTGTCGGTCAGCGCGCGGCCGACACCGCCGAAGTTGGGGTCGAGCGGCGCCAGGTAGCGGTCGTTCTTGTGCCGATAGCGACCGCCGGCGTTGGCCTGCCACATTTCCACCAGGGTATGCGGGATCGGCTTGCCGTACTGGTCCATCACCCGGCCGGAGACGATGATGCGCTCGCCGATGGGCAGGCCACCGTTGTTGAAGTTGAGCAGCAGGTCGTTGTCGTGCTCGGCGAACTTCAGGTGCGAGAAATCCGGGCCGGTGGTTTCGGAAATCGATTGCGGGATGCTCACCAGCGCCTGACGCGGCGAGCGGGTGATGGAGGTCTTGTAGTCGGAGGTGAAGGCTTTCGGATGCCAGTTGCGGTCGCGAATGGCAAAGCGACGGTTATCCTCGGCAGGCATGGCGCACTCCTGTTATGGCTATTGTGGAGTTTCCCGGGCGCAGGCTGCCCAGGGAATTGCAGCAGTCTCGGCCAAACCCGCCTTGATGAACATTGAAAAGACGCCAGCAGAACATAACCAAATGGTTATGGAAAATCGCCCTCACGGTAGGCCTGCGCCACCTCGCGCAGTGCATCGCAGAAACGTTCGGCCGCCAGCGGCAGGCTAAGGGCGCCGTTGCGGCAGATACCGACCGAGCCACCGGGTTCGCGCACGTGCAACTGCAGTTCGGCCAGTTCGCCACGCTGCACGTCCAGGCACACCGAGTCCTGCGGTGCTACCCATAGCGCATCGCTGCTCAGCACGTAGCGTCTGCTCAGTGCCGGCGACAGGGTTTCCAGGCGCTGGCGCGAAGGCGTTATCCCGCATTGCACGAACAGGCTGTCGGCATGCTTGCGGATCGTGGTGCCGGCGCTAGGCAGCACCAATGGGTAATCGCCGAGGCGATCCGGCAGCGCGTCACCCGCGGCCAGTAGCGGATGACCGGGGCGCACCACCAGGGTCATCGACTCGCTGTACAGATGCTCGAAGGTCAGGCCCTGGATATCCGGGCTGTCGGTCATGCGGCCGATCACCAGATCCAGCTCGCCGACCCGCAACTGGCTCAGCAGGTAGGCTCCCGGCCCGGTGGCGACGCTGACCACCAGCGCCGCATGTCGCTCGTGCAGACGGCGCACCACCTCGGGAATCAGCAGGCTCTCGACCGTCGACAGCACGCCAACCCGCACCTGCCCGGCCTCGTGCTCGCCTTCGCGCAGGCTGTTCACACCATCGCGCAGCGCCTGCACGCATGGCCCGGCGTAACGCATGAAGGCCACACCCGCGGCGGTCAGCGTCACACCCTGCTTGCCGCGCTCGAACAGGCTGGCATCGAGGATGTCCTCCAGCTCCCTGAGCGTCTTGGAAATCGCCGGCTGGCTGACCGCCAGGGCATCGGCCGCCTTGGCGAAACTGCGCTGGCGGGCGATCTCGAGAAAGCACAGCAGGTGGCGGAATTTGATTCGGGTGTCGATGTTCATCGCAGGTACCAGAGGCGGACGCCTGTGATGATGCCGCAAAGCGTCACCGCCTCACAGTCACGCCTAGGTCAGTAGCCACTGGGTTCAGGGCTTCGCTGCCCTCGGGCATGGCAGGCACTGGCCATGGCTTCGTCCTTGAGCAGGCGCCCCCCAGCGACCTTGCGCACGATCCAGGGCAGCTTGCGCACATGGCCCCCGCCGAGGCGGGCGAGCACGTAGGCCATGGCACACTTCTCGAACAGCTCGGCATTGAACAGCAGGCGGTTTCGCGTGATGCCGAGCACCAGCAAACGACCGTCTACCAGACCGGCATTGCCACCTGGCGCCAGCGCTTCGGCCAGTTGCCCGACCTGGGTAGGCGCCCAGTTGCGCCCCAGGTGCCTGGCCTGCTCGTCGAAGATGCCCGGCATTTCCTCCCCCAGCCCCGCCAGCTGCAGGCTCCAGCGCGGACTCAACGTCGCCACCGCCCCGGCATCGGCACGCGCCAGGTAAACCTGGGCATGCGTGCTGGCAATGCCAGTACCGGGATCGCTCAGGCTGAGGCTGCGAACGCCCCCGCCAGGTTCCAGCATCAGCATCCTCGCTTCGCCGACCAGGCGCATCGATAGCGCATCGCCCGGGCGATTGAGCAGGCCCTTGCTACTGAGCCGCAAGGCCGCCTTGATCAGTTCGTCCTGCATGTTCAGACCGCCATCCTGAATACGTCTTCGAAGCGGTTCAGCGCTTCGTCGATGATATCGTCGCTGTCGGCAGCACTGGTATAGAGGCGGCTGCCGGCCAGGGTCACCAGGCCGTGCGCCATATAGGCTGCGCCCATTTCTTCCATCATGTGCTTGCGCGGATTCACCTCGCGCATCAGCTGGATCGGATTGCGCACGTTGAGCAGCAATACGCCGGAGGTCTGCAGGTGCACCACCGAACCCTGGTTGTACACGACGTAGGGCAGCCCCAGACGCTCGATGATCTGCCCCAGCCCGGCGGTTATGCGATCCCCCGCTCGCCCGGCCAGGGCGCAGGCGTTGCGCTTTTCCATCTCCAGCAGGGTGTGATAACCCGCCACGCAGGACAGCGGGTTGGCCGTCAGGGTGCCGCCGACGAAGGCGCGCTTGCCCTGTTTGCCGCCGATGCCACCGGCGAGCATCATCATGATCTCGCGGCGCCCGCCGATGCCGCCCGCCATGGGGTAGCCGCCGGTCAGGCACTTGCCGAAGATGGTCAGATCCGGCATCACGCCGAAATACCCCTGCGCGCCGCCCATGCCGACGCGAAACCCGCTGACCACCTCGTCGAAGATCAGCAGTGCGCCAAACTCGTCGCAGAGCTTGCGCAGGTTGGCGTTGAAGTCCTTGTGCGCCGGTCGCGTACCGCTTTCCGGCCCCAGCGGCTCGACGATGATGGCCGCTGTCCCGCCGCGCAGGCGGTTGAGCTGCAGGCGCCTGCGAATGGCCGAGAGATCGTTGGGAAAACTCTCCTGGGTGAAGCGGGTGGAGCCACCCGGGATACCGACAGCTTCACGCCGGCCAGTACCGGGGATGCGCATGCCGTACACCATCTGGTCGCTCCAGCCGTGATAGGCGCCACCGATCTTGATGATTCTCTTCTTGTTGGTATAGACCCGAGCCAGGCGAATGGCGCCCATCACCGACTCGGTGCCGGAGGCCAGCATGCGGAACATCTCCACCGACGGCACGTGCCTGCAGACCAGCTCCGCCAGCTTGATCTCGTATTCATGCAGCAGACCGGTGACAGGCCCGCACTCGCGCAGGGTCTCGATCACCCTTTCCTGCACCACCGGATCGTTGCTGCCAAGCAGGGTGGGACCACCGGCCTGGAGAAAGTCGATGTAGCGATTGCCGTCGACATCCTCGAGGTGAGCGCCGAGGGCGCTTTTCATGGCCAGTGGGAAGGGATAGTTGAATGCCAGATTATGCTGGATGCCACCAGGAATGACTTCGGCGGCACGGCCAGCGAGCTGCTTGGACGTACGGCAGTCATTGTCGAAATAGTCGTGCACCTTCTGCATGTGCTCGCGGCGGATCGGACGGATCGGTTGCGTGATCAGCGCCTTGAGCCGGGCATCGACTGCAGCGGTGTCGGGCCAGCGCGAAATGCCGGAGTTACCTGGATTCAAGGCAGTGGGAGCGTTCATTGCGAGTGTCCTTCTAGTTGTCGTTCAGGCTGGCAAGGGCGTCGCGGCACAGCGCGTTGTCAGGTTGCGCGAGCAGCGCGCGGCGGAACCAGTCGCGCGCTTCCAGCTCCAGCAATTCCATGACCCGCCCGGCCTGCTCGAAGGTGCTGGCGATACCGATCGCACCGTGGTTACGCATCAGGTAGGCATTCACATCAGGACGCACGCGGCGGCTGACCAGCCAACTCAGCAGCCCGGAGCCGGAAGGGCCGTAGGCGCACATCGGCACTTGCCTGCCGATCACCCTGCGGGCCTCGGCGCCACTGATCGGCAATGCCCGGCCGAGCAAGGTGAAAGCGCTGGCGACCGGTTGATGGGTGTGCAGGCTGGCCTGGCAATCCGGGCGCGCCCTGAACATCCTGGCGTGCAATCCGCTTTCGACAGAGGGTTTGCCGGCACCGGCAAGTTGCTCCAGGGTATCCAGACGCAGGATGCAGATGTCCGCTGGCGACATGGCGTAGTAATCGCTGGCCGAGGGGGTGACGGCGAAGCGCTCGGCGTCGATGCGCAGGGCCAGGTTGCCGCCGATACCGGCGAGAAAGCCCTTGTCGGCCATCTCCACCGCGGTACGCACCAGGGTTTCCCTGGCCCGCTGTTCAAGACTCATTGAGCACCTCGGTTAAGTTGCGCGTAGAACGGCGCGAGCGCCTTGTGCGCGGCGCGAAAGTTCTCGTAGCTGCAGTCGTAGAGCGCGTGCCGGGCGCTGTCCGGTTCGAAGGAGCGGCGAATCGCGACACGCTCGGCAATCTCGGAAAATCCCATGGCGCCGATGCCGACCCCTGCCAGGAAGGCTGCACCGCGCGCATTGGCCTGAATCGGCTGTTCGGGCAGGCGCACGGTGACGCCGAGCACGTCGGCGAAGATGCGGCACCAGACCTCCGATTGCCCGCCGCCGCCGACCAGCGTGATTGCCTTGGTCGGGCTGCCGATGAAGGCTTCCACGGCCTGCATCATCCAGCGCGTATTCAGGGCCACACCTTCTAGAAAGGCACGCACCACATGTTCGCGGGCATGCCCGAGCGTCATGTTGACCAGGCCGGCGCGCAAATTGGCGTCATCCACCGGGCTACGCTCCCCCATCAGCCATGGCAGATAGAGCAGCCCGCGTGCGCCAGCCGGGACTTCGGCCGCGACCTCGTCCAGGATGCGATAGACATCGGGCCCCGCCTCGTTCTGCAGCAGCGCGTCCTTCGCGTAGAGAATGCGATCGCGCAGGAAACTCAGGTTGGCACCTGCGGCCGACTGCATGGCCATCATCAGGTAGCGGTCAGGCAGCGCGCAGGGCACGGCGGCGATCTGCCGGAGCACGTCGGTTTTCTTCTTCGCGACATGGGCACCGATCCACGACGAGGTGCCGACGTACAGGTGCAGCGCGTTGTCCGCGACCGCGCCGGAGCCCAGCGCGGCGGCCGTGTTGTCGACCGCCCCCGCCACCACCGGCAGGCTCGACGGCAGGCCGAGGCGCTCGGCCACCGCCGGCAGCAAGGTGCCGATGACATCCTGGCAGCGCACCAGCTCAGGCAATTGGTCGCGCCTTAACCCCGCCATGTCCAGCAGGCGCTCGTCATAACGAATGCGGCTCGGATCGCGGTTGTCGGTGACCCAGTTGCACAGGGCCGAATCGACCGTCGCGGCGATGCGACCGGTCAGGCGCAGGTTGATGAAGTCGAGAACGTTGAGGAACTTGTCGGTGCGCTCGTACAACTCCGGCAACTCATCGCGGATGAAGGCGATATGGCCGAAGCTGTCCTTGCCGGACAGTGCCGGCGCGCCGCCGGTCAGGCGTAACCAGCGCCACAGTTTGAGCGGATCGTAACCAGCGACTCGCGGCAGCACGCCAGCGACCCGGCGCCTGACCGACTGCTGCCCGCGCATGTCCATGTACAGCAGGGCGCGAGCGAGCGGTTTACCCTCGCGATCCACCGGCAGCGTGCCCTCGCCCTGGCAGGAACAGGCCACGGCCACCACCGCACGACGCACGCCGGCGTCGCCTGCCAGCGCTTCTTCGGCACTCTCCAGCAGCGCCTGCCACCAGTCTTCCGGGCACTGTTCGACGCCAGCGCCCGGCAAGAGGTGGGTTCGCACGGCGCGGAAGGCAAAGCGTATGACGCGCCCGTCCAGGCTGACCAGCGCCGTCTTACAGCCGGAGCTGCCGAGGTCAACGGCAAGCACCAGGCGATCATCGGGGTTCAAGGCTGCCACCTCATATTTTTTTCTTCGCTCTTCCCATTTCCCGCCGCCCGAGCTAAAACATAAGCATTGCTCATGTTTTAAGAGGATGTAGGGGTGAAAGAGGCTTTGTCAAGCGATCAGAAAAAGACCCGCAAACCACGGGTACCGAAGCAGGAACGCAGCCAGGCGCGTCTCGAGGCGATTCTGGATACCTCGCTGCAACTGATCGCCGCGAATGGCTACGAAGCGGTCTCCATGCGCGAGATTGCGCGCGAATCCGGCCTGCCAATCGCTTCGCTGTACATGTACTTCCCGACCAAGCTGTCGATCGCCAAAGAGGTCTGGCTGCGCTACACCACCGCCATCAACGCCTCGCTGGAAGACGTGCTCAAGACCGTCAGCGATCCGACCACCCCCGCCGATTCGGGCGCCCTGATCGAGCACCTGATCGACCTGATGGTGGGCATCCAGAGCAGTCATCCGGGCTTCGTCGAGATCTGGGGCTGCGTCGCAGCGTCTGCAGAGCTGCGCGAACTCAATCGCGAGGACACCTTCCGCGCCGCTCAGGTGCTGGCAACCACGTTTCGCGTAAGCAACCCCTCGCTCGACGAGACGCAGGCAGAAGGCCTTGCGCTGGTGCTCACCGAGGGCGCCACGGCGGTCACCAAACTGATCCTGACGCTTCCAGAGGAGCAGCGCCCGGCACGCATCAGGCAGCTCAAGAACAGCCTTCGACTCATTCACAGCAGCACCGTTGGTTCACTCACCCAACCGGCCGGCTAGCGCCTGGCATTCGAGCGGGTGCGCCCGCCTCAGCCTCAGGTGTCAGCGGTCATTCCGAGCGCAAGCAGAGGTCACCATGTTGCATAACAAGAAGAAAATGGCATTGGTTGTGGGGCTTAGCCTTTGTGGGGCAAAGGCGCCAGCCTTCCAGATCGACACCGGGCCGAACGTCACCACGACCCTGGAAAGCGTCGCCGAATTCACCTCGATCTACCGCACGGGCTCGCCCGAGCACATCGAGCGGGGTGGAGAGAACATCTTCATCAACAACAACGATGGCAGCGAGTACTACGACAAGGGCTTCGTCTCCAACGAGTTCAAGCTGACCTCGGAGCTGCACGTGCGCACCCAGCAGGATGGCCTGTTCGTCCGCGGTACCGCCTGGTACGACACCCAGATCATGGACAACGCACCCACCGGCGACGGCTTCGCGACGCACAACACCGACAGTGACAAGCGCTATCCCTCCGATCTGAAGAACCGCTCCGGGCATCGCGCCCGCCTGCTCGACGCCTACCTCTACACCAACCGCTATCTGGACGAGATGCCGGTGAGCGTGCGGCTCGGCCGCCAGGTACTGAACTGGGGCGAAGGCATCTTCTACGCCGACGGGCTCAACGTGATCAACCCGGTGGATATCGGCCGCGTGGTGCTGCCCAACGCCAGTTTCAAGGATGCCCTGCTGCCGACCAACATGATCTCGGCCCAGTTCGGCCTGACCGATGCCCTCAACTTCGAGACCTTCTACGGGCTCGAGTGGAAGGGCCACGAACTGATGCCAACCGGTGCCTTCTTCAATAACCAAGACTATTTCGGCAAGGGCAGCAATGGTGTGCTGATCGACCTGCGCAACCAATTGGGACCGTTAACCGACCTGGTGCCAGGGCTCAACGGCGAGAACGGCATCGTCGCCGGCGCTCGCTACGGACGCGAGCATGACGCGCGTGACAGCGGCCAGTACGGCTTCGCCCTGCGCTACCTGGTCGAGGACTGGAGCAACACCGAGTTCAGCCTCTACTACCTCAACTACCACAGCAAGGTGCCCTTCCTGCGCGTGCAGAAGGGCCTGTCCAGCGCCTGCAGCGCTGGCAGCGGCGGCCGCTTCGCCGACCTGTGCGGCCTCGCCCAGCTGTTCGATCCTGCGTCGGTACCATTGGTCGATGGCCTCGCCTTTCTCGACAGCACCCGTTACGACTTCATCTACCCCGAAGATATCCGCCTGTTCGGCTTCAGCGTGTCCGGCACGGTCGGCGACACCAGCCTGGCCGGCGAGCTGACCTATCGTCCCAATGCTCCGCTGGAGCCGTCGATGACCTACGAGCTGGAACAGATGGCTGAAGGCGCTCTGGGCGCGGGAGGGGCCAGCGGCGCCAGCATCGATCTCGGCGAGTTCGGCGACGGCTCGGCCAACGACCCACGTAGCAGCATCGATCTGTACAAGCGCCACGAGCTCTACACGGGATCGGTATCGGCGATCCATACCTTCGGCCCAACCGCCGGCCTGGACGATCTGATGGTGCTGGCCGAAGCGGCCTTCAACCATATCCCCGGCGGCCTGCTGGACTCGGTCAACTACGCCTATCTGGACTCCTTCGCCTGGGGCTACACGGTGAACTTCACCGGCCTGATTCAGGACGTGCAACCGAACCTCGATCTGATGCCTGCCGTCACCTTCCGCCAGGACGTCTCGGGCACCTCGCCGACACTCAACGAGAACTTCGTGCAGGGGCGCAAATCGGCCACGCTCGAAATTGGCCTCAAGTACGGCCAG
Organism: Pseudomonas sp. UBA6323; assembly: GCF_002439135.1. Classification (NCBI taxonomy): domain Bacteria; kingdom Pseudomonadati; phylum Pseudomonadota; class Gammaproteobacteria; order Pseudomonadales; family Pseudomonadaceae; genus Pseudomonas; species Pseudomonas sp. UBA6323. The sequence continues at coordinate 215,862 of NZ_DJSX01000065.1, forward strand.
AAGCTCGGCGGCAAGCTGGCCTACACCTCGTTCTGGGGCGCTCGCAAAGACAACTCGCTCATCGATCGCAATCACCTCGCGCTCAATGTCTCCTACTCCTTCTGACGGCGGAAACGACAATGAATAAGAATGTTCTACGCCTGAGCGCTCTGCTGCTGGCCATCGGTCTGCAGATGCCCCTGCTCGCCCATGCCAAGGTCAGCGACGAACGTGCCGCACAACTCGGCAGCACGCTCACTCCATTCGGTGCCGAGCGCCAGGGCGACCCGGCCAAGGGCGTTCCCGAATGGACGGGCGGCTTGCAGGAACTGCCTGCCGGGTACAGGGGCCCTGGCAGTTTTCATGTCGATCCATTCGCCAACGAGACGCCGCTGCGCATAATCGACGCGCAAAACATGGGCAGCGACGAAGACAACCTCAGCCCGGGCGTGAAAGCCTTGTTGAAGTCCTTTCCCCAGACTTTCAAGATCCCGGTGTATCCGAGCCACCGCAGTGCTGCGGCGCCAGAAGACATCTATCAGAACACGCGGCGCAACGCGGTCGATGCCGCTCTGGCAGAAGGCGGCAATGGTCTGGATGGAGCTTACGCCGGTATCCCCTTCCCGATCCCCAACAACGGCCACGAAGCGATCTGGAACCACATCACTCGCTGGCAGGGCCGCTACGTCGTGGAAGTTGCGAACACTGCGCAAGTGACCACCAGCGGTAGCCATTCGATCATCCGCGAACGAATGGAGATGTTTTCCACCTACTACGACCCGAGCAAGAACGTCGGCACATTGGCGAACGTGCTGCAGAACTTCATGAGCGAGCTGCTGCCACCGTCACGCGAGGCAGGCCGCAAATTGCTGGTGCGGGACTTCATCAATCAGGTCGAGGAGCCACGGGCAGCCTGGGTCTATACCCCCGGACAACGCCGTGTGCGTCGCGCTCCGACCCTGGCCTACGACACCCCCAATGACGGTATCTACGCCGACGATACCGACATGTTCAACGGCGCCACCGATCGTTACGACTGGAAGCTGATCGGCAAGCAGACACTGCTGGTGCCCTACCACAACTACGCCATGGAGCAGCCCGGCGTCACCACTGCAAAACTGCTCATGCCGGGCCATCTCAACCCTGACTACACCCGCTGGGAAACGCACCGTGTGTGGGTGGTGGAGGCCACGCTGCGCCCTGGCCAGCGCCACGTGCATGCCAAGCGCCGCTTCTACCTCGACGAGGACAGCTGGTACGCCCTGATGGTGGAAAACTACGATTCGCGCGGCTCGCTCTGGCACGTGAATCTGGCGTTCAGCAAGAACGCTTACGAAGTGCCGACGATCACCCCGGTGAACGTCGTGTACCACGACCTCAATGCTCGAACCTATACCGTCATCGGCTTGCGCAACGGCGAGAAGACGCCGCGCCAGTTCCACCTGCAGGCACCGCCGGCTGGTTACTGGACACCGGCCACCCTGCGCCGTACAGGCACCCAGTGATCCCACGCGGCGGGAGCGCTCGCCTGCCGCCGCGCTCACCGCCCTGGTGCTCTGGGCCAATCAGACACAGGCGTGTTTTCTCATCTCGCAACCGGCGCGTATACAACTGCACTATCGCCAGGGCGAATGGGCAGTGCTGCAACCACTGTTCGTGACGACCTGCCGCGCCATTCGGCAGCGGTGAGCCATAGCGGCAAACCGTGCGAAGCCATTCACCACGGGCATCTTCCCGCGGCAGCCGGGCAAGGGTCTGGCTGAGACAAACGTCTGGTCTTATGCTGCGCTCTTTTCGTGCGAGCCTGACCGATGACGCTGTTCGACCTGCTGCTGTTGGCCCTCGCCGGTTTCGCCGCCGGGGGCATGAATGCCCTGGCTGGCGGCGGCACCTTCTTCTCCTTCCCCGCCCTGCTCGCAGCGGGCCTGCCGCCGGTGACGGCCAATGCCACCAACGCCGTGGCGCTATGGCCCGCCAGCCTGGCCGGCGCCTGGGCCGCGCGAGCGTCGCTAGGGCCGCTGGGCCGTTACCTGATCCCGCTGCTGCTGGCCGGTCTGGCCGGCGGTTTGCTCGGTGGCCTGTTGCTGCTGGCTGGCGGCGATGACGTATTCCGCGTGCTGATCCCCTGGCTGCTGCTGGCGGCCACCGCGCTGTTCGCCGCCAGCCCCTGGCTGGGGCGCTGGCTGGCCGCGCGACGCAAGCACAAGGCAACCGAACATCCACCGCACACGCCGCTGTCGCTGGGCGCGCATATTGGCGTGTCGATCTACGGCGGCTTCTTCGGCGCCGGCATGGGCATCCTGCAACTCGCCGCGTTCTCCATCGAAGACCACCCGCTGGCTCGCGCCAACGCCCTGAAGAACCTGATTTCGGCGGTGATCTACAGCATCGCCACACTGACCTTCATCGTCGCCGGTCGGGTCAGTTGGTACGAACTGGCCATCCTGCTCACCGGCGCCACGATCGGCGGTTACGTCGGCGGTGCATTGGGCGAAAAACTGCCGCCCGCACTGTTGCGCAGCTTCGTCATCCTGGTGGGCAGCACGATGACCCTGTACTACTTCTGGAACACCTATCTCGCGGTCTGATACGGACAGGTAGGAGCAAATTTATTCGCGATGGAGTGAATGTCGCCCCCGCCAGAATCGCGAATAAACTCGCTCCTACACTTTGCCCGAGTGGCGCGGCTCTGCTAGTGTCGCGCCCGTTCCAGAATCAGCGAGAACCCGCATCATGGCCCGCAAGAAAGCCGCCCCCGACTTCGAACACTCACTCGCCGAGTTGCAGACTCTGGTCGAGCGCATGGAGAGCGGCGAGCTGTCGCTGGAAGACTCGCTGACCGCCTTCGAGCAGGGCATCGGCCTGACCCGCGAATGCCAGGCCGCCCTGGCCCAGGCCGAACAGAAAGTGCAGATCCTGCTGGAGCGCGATGGCGAGCTGCAGCCAGCGCCCTTCGATACGGACGAAACGGCATGATCGCGGCGTACCAGAAACGCTGCCAGACCCGCGTCGACACTGCCCTGGAAGCCCTGTTCCAACCTCCACGCACAGAACTCGAACGGCTTTACCAGGCCATGCGCTACAGCGTCATGAATGGCGGCAAGCGCGTGCGCCCGCTGCTGGTCTACGCCGCCTGTGAAGCGCTGGAGGGCGATATCGAGCGCGCCGACGGCGCCGCCTGCGCGGTGGAGCTGATACATGCCTATTCGCTGGTGCATGACGACCTGCCGGCGATGGACGACGACGATCTCCGTCGCGGCCAGCCGACCACCCACAAGGCCTTCGACGAGGCCAGCGCCATACTTGCCGGCGACGCCCTGCAAAGCCTGGCCTTCGGCGTACTCGCCGACCGCCGTAGCAACCCGCAGGACACGGAGATACGCCTGCAGATGGTCGAAGTGCTGAGTCAGGCCGCTGGCCCGGCCGGCATGGTCGGCGGCCAGGCCATCGACCTTGGCTCGGTCGGCCTGCAACTCGACCAGCAGGCGCTGGAAGTCATGCACCGGCACAAGACCGGCGCACTGATCGAAGCCAGCGTGCGCCTCGGCGCCCTGGCCAGTGCC
>NZ_DJSX01000068.1:0-30169 GCF_002439135.1 Pseudomonas sp. UBA6323
TCACGTAGTGATAAGGGGTATCCATCGGCACGGCGTCGTACACGGGCACGCTCAGCTCGGAACTGAGACGGGCGTACAGCGCGGTCTGAAGGGTGATGGCTGGATCACTCATCTCGGCACCGATATGAAACAGTGAGGATCGCGACCCCTGACTTCACCACTTTCCCGTCCACGCCATGAATGGGCTGATGTAGCCAGAATTTGGCGGATGGCGTCACGGTTGAGGTCATAGCTCGGGCGCAGCCAGGGGTGCGCTGGCCGGGCGGGCATGTTCGGCGCGTAGCCGAAGAAGTTCTGCCCGTCCGACCTGTTCTCAGCGTCACGCCGCACCTTGCCCTTCCCGCCCTTGGTCCCGTACTCGATGAACCGCAGGAAAAAGAAGCGCCGATTGTTCTTCTTGCCCCGGATGCCGATCTGCGCGTCGAGACCACTTTTCGAGACAAACGCCTCAAGTGCTGCAGCCGATTCGCCGGTGTCCTTCGGGATCAGCTCGCGCTGTGTCTCCAGCACAAGATTGGCCGCTTCTTGCATCGCCGGGCGCAGGTCCGACTCCATCTGGTTGCCGATCCGGCGCAGCACACCACGCAGCTTGAAGTCGCCCTTGATGCGCGAGCGCCTGGCCATGATTAGCGGCCCTTGGTCGGCGCCTTGGCCGGCTTCTCGGGCGCCTCAACGCCGTCATCCTTGGCCATGCCGCGCGCGATCAGATCCTTCTTGATGGCGGCTGACAGCTTGGTCAGATCGTCGCCTTTTTTGGCATTGACCGCGCCGCTAAGGTTGCCGGTAGCTCGTAGAGTCATATTGATTACCTCGGGGTTGGAGTTACGTTGGAGCACAGCAGCCGGAGCATGCTGTACTCGTTGTCGGGCAGCGCCGCCTCAATCTGGTAGGTGGTGATAACACCTTTGCGGGTGTGCACCAGACGCCGGCCGGCGACCAGATCGGCAGCAGGGCGGACACGGATTTCGGCAGTGACCGTGGCCACCAGCTGGCTGGCGACAGTAGCAACGCGCCCGGTCGGCGTTGTGATCTCAGCCCAGACAGCGCGAAGATCAACCCACTGCTCGACGTAGCCGCCAGCACCGTCAGGGACTCGCTGCTGCGCCTGCAGCATGGGGCGATGGCGTAAAGGGCCTGCTCTCATTAGAAGCGCTTCCTGTACCAGAGCAGGCGTTCCACGCCCAAGGGAATGGCGATGGCGATGGTGCCCAGCGCCACCGCCTCACGGTTGGCGTACCAGTGCGCCACCAACAGATAGACTGCCTGCCAGATGTCAGGGGCCATGGCGACTTCGTTGTCAGCCACCGGCTCACCCTCGGTGAGCCTGATGTCGCAATGCTGCTCGACGTGGAACAGCGCGGCCGCGACGTAGTCCTTGACCAACTCGTCCTCCTCGTCGGTCTCGACCCGCGCCTGCAGCTTCATCTTCGCGAGCAGCTCGGGCCGTGCGTTCCAGTCGATTTCCATCACTTGGTCTCTTTCGGTGCGGTCGGCTTGGTTTCTTTCGCCTTGACCGGCGCCTTGCCGTCGAACTCCTCGGCCAGGCCCTTGCCGATCAGGGTGTGCGCATACTCGTCGTCGACGCCCTCGAACACCTGGCCGGCTTTCACCCGCGGCGAATCGACCTTGAGCTTCGCGGCATCGCCGATGAAGCCCCACTTCGCTTTGATCTTCATGCTGTTCTCCAGATGCAAGAAGGCCGGCGCTATGGCCGGCCTTCTGCGTTACAGGTTGGCTTAGGCGGTCGGGAAGTGACCCTTGACCAGAGCTTCGCGGCGGCGGACGCCCAGGCCGAGGCGTTCCTCGACCAGCAAAGCCACCTCGTTCTTGATGAACATGTCGTTGATCAGGCCCATCTTGAACAGGTACGAGAGGCGGTCGAACAGGATCGCAGCGCGGGCGAAGTTGGCCACGAGGAACTCGCCGCCAGTGTCGACATCACCTTCGTCCATGCTGTCAGAGGTGATCACCGGACGCCCCCAGAGGATCGGAGTGACCAGACCCTGCAGGTTGGCGAACAGGTAGCGGTTCTCGCCGTCCTTCTGCAGCTCGATGTTCATCCAGTCCAGCTCGGTCATCACCAGGCCGTCGGCGGACAGCTTCGACTGCTTGCGCACCTGATAGATCGCGCGGCGCATGATGTCGATGGCGGTGTCGCCATTCTTGGTCAGTGCCGTGTCGTACTCGGTGGCCTGAGTCACCAGGCCGGGAAGGTTCTCACCAACACCGTCGCCCTTGAGGATCTGGCTTTCCTCTTCCAGCTTGAGGTCATAGCGCAGCAGCTCCTGCAGGTAGGCCAGCATCTGCGGAACGTCCGCCAGGGTCTCGTCGGTGACCGGCATCCACACGGCGAGCTTCTTGACGCGGTCGGTCTTGCGCTCGAAGGTCACGTTGCTGGTCGGCTTGCTGCCGCCCTCCGCCACCGGGGCGGCGCCACGGGTGTGCAGCAGCTCCTTGAAGTAGGTGTACTCCTGCCCGGAAACCGGAATAGTGGTCAACAGGTCGCGGATGCGCAGCTCCTGGCGAATACCCGGCTGAATGGTCGGGTCGTAGTTCGGCACCACGATACCGGCGCTGGTCACCTTGGTTTCCTTCATCGACGCCAGGTCGGACTTGGTGATCTCGATCTGGGCGGCAGAGGCCGACTTCTGCTGCAGCGCGCTGTAACCGTCGTCCTTCTTCACCAAGTCGATAAAGGACTTGCCCTCACCGCCCTGGCCGCGCAGCTTGACGCCCTTCTGCTCCAGATCCTGCACCTGGTCGATGACCTTCTGCAGCTCGTCCTTCTGGGTCTGAATGTCCCTCTTCAGCTCGGTGGCAACTTGGTTGCCCTTCTCGACCTCGGCGATGGCCAGGTCGTACTTTTTCTGGAGCCCGTCGAAACCGTTTTTCAGTTGCAGTTCGAGGGAGTCCTTCAGTTCTTTTACTTCGCTCATGGCGTTGCTCCGAATACGTTTGCGAATAGGGTGGAAATGTCTTTCAGCTCTTCCACGATCGCCGTGGCCTCGCTGCCGCCCTCACGGCGTAGCGCGGGGTAGCCGAGCGAAGCGACTGCTGCCGCTTCCTTCTGCGAGAGCCCCATGCGTTCACGCAGGGCGTTCTCGAAAAGCCTGATGTCCGACTTGACGCTGAGAACCTCGGCCTCTGGGTTCATGCCAAACGGCACGAATGAGGCTTCCCAGAGCTCGGCGGACTTGATGACACGCACCTGTCGGCCGGCGCGCTCCTCGTAGGTGGCCTGCAGCGTGTTGAAACCGATGGACATGCTGTCGAGGCTGCCATCCTTCATCAGCTCGTAGGCGTCTCGGGCGTAGCTCACGGCCAGATTGACTCGGCCCTTGAGGTACAAGCCTCGGTCATCCTGGGAGAACTCCGAGGTGCCCACCAGGCGCGTCAGGTCGTGGTAGAGAGCCAGCTTGAGCCGGCCATTCCGGGCCGTCTTCACGCGAGTGAAGGCGCCCTTCAGGATCACGTCGTCGCCGAGGTCGACGTTATCGAACACGGCGGCATAGCCCTCGAAGTTGCCGGCGTCATCCGCGGCCTTTACCTCGAATGGGCAATCAAGCTTGTTGAGCATTGGTCGGCATCTCCCACCGGGTAACCCGGTTGTATTCATCGCCGTCGAGCGGCGGCAGGTTTTCCTTGCGGCGGACTTCGTTGATGGTCATCCAGCCGGAACCACCAGAGCCGCCCAGGGCAGCGGCAAACAGCGTGGCGCGGCCGGCGCTGTCGGCGCGCAGCAATCCCTCCACCGCGAACTCGACGAAACGCGGTCCGGCGCTATAAAGCTTGTCGTTGAACTCGTCTTCTACGGCGTCGATGTAGGGCTTCAGGCCGAACGTCACGAAGCCGATAAGCTGCTGTTCGAGGTTGGAACCCATGATCGAGGTCTTGCCGGCGCGGTTGGCCAGCCAGAGCGGCACGCCGTAGATACCGGCCAGGGCTTCCTCTTGGAACTGCTGGGACTCGATGAACTGGGCATCTTTCTGGCTGATGCCGGCCGGGACGATGCTAGGGCCGCCCTGCAGGATGGCCATCTTGCCGATGTCGTCGGAGTCGGCCTTGCGCACATCCGGGAACCTAGCCATGACCTGGGTCTGCTGCTTGTCGGTCAGGAACTCCTTGTAGATGACATAGCCACCCGTGAAGCCGCCTTTGCGCATGAAGCGAGCCGACCACTGCTGGCCCGCCTTGGCCAGGCCCATGGTCTCCGCCTGATACTCGATAGGCGAAAGGCCAACGATCCCGTCCATGCTGAAAATCTTGAAGTGCAGCATGTTCTCCGGCGACACCGGGAACGGGGTGCCTCCCTTGGGCTGCACCCAGTACAACAGGTCTTCGTCGGTATCGATGGTCACCGAGTCGATGGCCAGCGGCACCAGGCCGATAGCCTCGCCGTTGCGGTTGCGCTCGATCAGGGCGAAGGCGTTGCCCTTCAACGCCATGTTCACGACCACGAACTTGAGGAAGTTCAGCATCGTCATGTAGGGGTTGGGTTTGCGCAGCAGCTTCTGCCCTCGGTCGCTCCTCGCGACCAGCTTGCGCGGGGCGTCGCCATCAGGGTCTTCGTACAGCTTCAGCGGCAAACCAGAGAGCGACTCCGACAGGATCTTCACGCACGACCACACCATGCTGATCGACAGCGCGGTCTTGGTCGTTACGCGAACGCCTGCCTTGGTGTTCTTGCCGCCAACCTCAACGTCGACCTCGACATAGTTGCCGGTGGCCGGATCGGTGTAGCCGAACATTCGCCAGCTGAGCGGGTTATACCAACGAAATGTCATGGTCAGCCTATGAGTCCGAAGAAGCCGTTATTGAGGTAGTCGTCCAGGCCGCCGCGCGCCTCGGGGTTGAGGGAAAGCAGCGAGACCGCGTTGAAGGTGGCCATCAGCGGGTCGATCTTCGCGGTGCCAGATGCTTGCTTGGTGATCAGGAAGGCATTCGCCGAGGGCACGCCTTTGGCGTTTACGCAGGCCCAGGCCATAAGCGACTGGCCGCAGTGCAGCAGCACACCCTCGGCCAGCTTCCGCTCGGTGGTCTTGATTGCGCCGGTCAGCTTCCAGCCCTTTGAGATGCCAACGGTTTGTTCCTCGTTAATCCCTGCGTCCAGCAGCGCATCGAGGACGGCGCCGATGCCGGCCGGGTCGAGGCCAACCTTGTCGAGCAAGCCGGCCTCGTTCACCTGGGCGACGAAGGCTGCTAACTGCTCGACGTCATCGCCGATCTTCTCGACGATGGTCAGGTCACCGGTCGCGGCCAGATCCAGAATCCTGGGCGCCTCCGACTTCCGGCGCTCCAGCACAGACGGGTGCGCCCAGGCATGCGCCCAGTGAAACCAGCGCCGGCCGCCCTTCTCTCGGCCCAGTAGCGTCAGCCCAAGCAAGTCATCCAGGCCGCCGCCATCGACGCCGGCCACGATTACCTCGCACAGCTCCAACAGCTTTTCGCGCGACAGGCCAGGCATGGCCTGTGGTTCCCAAAACGCCGCGCCCACCCAGGCGTCCGACATCAGGGCCAGGCCTATCTCGATGTTCAGGAACTTGGCCAGGAAGCCACGCACCTCGGCCTCGCCATCAATCTCGGCCTGCATGAACAGGCGTTCAAGCGTTGGCCTGTCCACCGAGTAACCCATGTTCGGGTTGACCAGGTGGAAGTTCTCCGGCTTGCGGGCCTCCCCGCTCTTGATCATCTCCGGCGGGAACTCGTAGATCACCGGCAGGAAGCGGTTGTCATCGATCCGCCCATCACGGACGCCGCGCGCATAGGTCAGCTTCGACTTGAACACGCCGGCCGGCGGTTCGTTCGATTGCGTGGTCAGCCAGATGATGAAACCTTCAGGCCGGGACAGGAGGCCGCCCGTTGCTTCGCGGATCATGTCCGGCGCCTTCGGGTTCTTGCCGAACAACCAGGCCTCGTCGATCAGCACGCCGACCGCCTTCTTGCCGCCCACCACGTCGCTGTCAGCAGCCACCACCTTGAGGGTGGCGCCGGTCTCGCGATGCGTGATCAGGCGCAGATGCGGCTGAACATGCAGCAGGTCGGACAGCTCCTCGTCGTGCTTCACCATCGCGGCAGCAGGCTTGAAGCTGTTGTCGGCAATCTCCTTGGTCGGGGCCAGGATGATGAACTCGGCCTCATACCGCCAGTTGCGAATCAGCGCCGTCAGCATGATCGCGGCGGCGATGGTCGACTTCGAATTCTTCTTCGGGATGCAGAGGAAGTATTCAGTGATCAGCCGCTGGCCGGTCTCGCTGTTGTAGCTACCGAAGATGGCACCAGCGAAATCCAGCACCCAAGGCGCACACGCGGTCTCGATGGTCGGGCAGCCTGGCGCGTCCACGATCTTGAGCGACCGGAATACCTCCAGCCCTTCTTCCGCTTCCGCCGGAAACAGCGGCGGCGGGATGATCGAATCGCCCGCAGACAGGCTCCGCCACCATTCAGGGCAGGCAGTTGTCCAGAGCATGGGTTACTTCCCTACGACGGTGAGCGGCGGCTTGCCAGCAGAGAACTTGCCTTTGCCAGCGGTCTTCGCGGCCTCGGCCCTCTGTTCCTTCTTGCCCATCTCGCCCTTCTTCCCGTGCACATACGGGACGGCGGTCTGGGCGGCGTTACGTCGGTCGAACACCTTCGCGCGGGGCTCGTTCATCAGAGCAAGCAGCCAGACCAAAGGGTCTTCCGTGGTCGGCAGGCAGTCGAGAAACTCGCCGCCTTCGCTCTCACCACCGACGCCGGGGTCGGGATCAGCAGCAGGTGCCGAGCCGGCCTTCTTGGCTTTAACGTTTGGCCGGCGCTTTAACATCTCCAGCGCGGCCATGACCTCGGGATTTTTGGCCAGTCGAGAACCGGCGGCGGCAGCGCTCGAAGCCGCGTAGCCTGCGGCGATAGCTGCATCCTTGTTGGACGCACCTTCCCCCTTAGCGTCAACAAACCGTCGCTGTTTGTCGGTTAACGCCATTAACAAAAAACCTTTGGGGTCGGAAAAAAAGTGCGAATGGGGTCGAGGGCGGTCTAGCTGAGGCGGGCGCCCCATATTTCGACCGCCCCCTACCCCTGCGGCTGTTCCTCGCTGCCTGGCGCCAGGTTCCCGGCGTGGTTCAGCGCTCCGCGGCCTGACCTGGCAAGCACCATGTCTTGACAGCGATGAATCGCCGTGCAGAACTCCGCCTGAGCCATTGGGTGCTCGACCGGGAGCAGCAGGTACTCATTCCAAGCCTGGGCAAGCAGATCCACCACTCGCGCTTCCCGCTGAGTAATCTCTACCGTCATCGCTCGGCAGCCTCCATCCTCTGCTTCTCGGAGTCGTGGCACGTCTTGCAGAGCGCCTGCCAGTTGTCCTGATCCCAGAACAGATCCTGATCGCCCTGGTGTGCAACCTTGTGGTCAACCACGCTTGACGCGGTGGTCATGCCACGTCGAGCACAGAACACGCACAGCGGGTTATCCAGCAAGTACCGCTCGCGGGCCTGCTGCCACCGGTAGCCGTAACCACGCTGGGTAGAAGTCATGCCGGATCGCCACGACGCAGGAGCTGCAACTGCCAGCCGGCTTGGCGCCTCGGCCAAGCGAGGCTTGAGGTTCTTCAGCCTGGCCATCAGCGGGAGGCCTTGCGGCGCTCTGCTCCACTCCAACGACCATCCCATTCCACGCGCAAGAAGGCAGCGACATTGCCGCGTGCCCGGTAGACCTGAACCATGACCACCAGCAGGATGGCCACGAGCATTGGCGACGTCTCAGGTGCCGGCCGGAAGAAGAACGGCGACAGCCCAACCTGCAGGGCGTAACCGCCAGAGGATGCCGCCATGAACCACGCCAGCAGGGACTGGCCGAGCTTGTATTGCTGGCCAGGCTGCGGACGCCAGGCCACGATGCGCGCACTGATCGCTGCACAGATCGCGGCAGCTGCAAGCGTCCAGTAGTCAGGGCCGACTGCTACGACGATGCTACCCATTGCCACCTCCAGAGCCAGGACGGCTCAGTGCATGGCGTGCCCAGCCGAGAGCCGCGCTGATCCAGCTCGGCATCTTCCCGCCCTTCACCCACTCGGCCACGCTGATCAGCACGGTGACGATCAGGGCAGCAGCGAGCAGAGCAGGCAGGCCCGAGAACTGGGTGAGGCTACGCCCCATCAACTCAGCCGCCACGAAGTAACCACCAACCCAGGACACGACCAGATAAGCCAGGCGCGACCAGATCGAAAGGTCACGCGCCCAGGTCACGAAGAACAAGGCGCCGGCCCAAGCACCGATTACGGCGTTAAGGTCGACCCCTGGAACAAGCGCGGCAGCACCAATGCCTAGGACACCGGGCACAGCTACTGCGGCCACGCTGCTTGGCTCTGCCATATTCTCCCCTCACACCACAAAAATGTTGTATCACCACAAATTTGTTGTATACTGGAGCCATCCAGACAACAGAGATGAGGTGATGAAGTTCAGCGAATTCAGGAGATGGCTTAAGGCCAACGGGGTCACCTTCGAAGCCGGCAAAGGAAGCCACTTCAAGGTCACCGCACCAAACGGCAAGACGACGATCTTTGCGGATCACGGAGCCAAGGAAATGCCCGAACCAACCCGCAAAGCGATCATCAAGCAACTGGGGCTCTGAGAGCCCCTAAGTCGTATCGCTGGACGGCACCGAATCAAACGAAGACATCCACTCACTACCGAGGGAAGCCATGTACAACTACGCAATCCAATTCGAACGAGACGACAGCGCGCCAGGCTTGGCCGTGTTCTGCCGCGACCTTCCCGAACTGAACAGCTACGGAGACGACGAGGCGCATGCCTTGGCCGAAGCCGTGGACGCCATCGAAAGCACCTTGTCGCTATACGTCGACGAGCGCCGCGCTATTCCGCAAGCCACCGAGCCAGAAGCTGGCGAGCACGTGATCCACCTTCCGGCCGTGACCGTGGCGAAGATCGCGCTATGGAACGAAATGGTTGCGCAAGGTATGCGCAAGGCCGACCTGTGCCGCCTGCTGGAGTTGAGCCAGACCCAAGGCGACCGCCTAGTGGACTTCCTGCACAACACCAAAATGGAAGCCCTGGAGAGCGCGCTGGCCAAGCTCGGCAAGCGCCTGGTCGTTCAGTTGGAGGCAGCATGAGATGTACTCAGATTTGAGTGCATCTCTGGCGCGGAGAGATGAAACCAGATCTGGATACATCAGCTACCTGGACTTGCGCCCATAACGCAATAGCTTGGCCATTTGGCGGAGCCGTGCGGGTCTCACCCTCGAGGTCTCGTTCGGCTCCCATTGGTCGAACAGCGAGTACATCTCGCTGCCCAGGTTCCGGTGATACCGAGCCCGCCGGATGCGTTCGTTGAGAGAGTCCATAGACACCTGATGTGAGATGGCGCAAATCTGCGGCATTGATCGCCTAGCCCCAGAAACGAAAAACCCCGCACTTGGCGGGGTTATGAAATGTGAATCGTCACTCAGGGAAAGGCTCGACCGACACGCACAACTGCGGCTCCCACCCATCAGGGATGTCATCCGCGTACTCCTGGGCCTCAGCGCGAGTCTGGAACACCTTATGGATAATTGCGAGGTTCAGGATGATGATGTAACCCTCGCTCCAGCCCCTCCCCTCACGCAAGTGATACCCCAGAGCATCCCCTTCGATTTTTACGATCTGTCCCGGCATGGCTCACATCCTTTCGAGTGGTGAGCATGGAATATGTCAGATCGACTGCGCACAAAAAAGCCCGGCTCAATGGCCGGGCTCTTTCCTGCTTGGGCGTGTACCTGATCACGCACCAAACCGCAGGTTCGAAAGTTACGCGGTCACTTGGCCGCTGTCAAGCGGCGCGGTCAAGCAACAAACCGTTTTGCTCCAGCAGCGCCTCGACCGTTGCATGTGCCGCGTTGACCTGATCGTCAAGCCAGCGCTTGGTGATCGACCTCCAGCGCCGTAGCGTCCTGTCTGGCGTGCCGTCCGCGTCCCAGGTGTGGATCTGGTAGAACGCCGCCGGCAACCGGTTACGGCGCTCCGGAACCACCCAGGCCATGACGCACTTGGTTCGGAACAAGTGGTGTGCCGGCGTGACCACGTTGGCGGTCAAGTAGCTGGCCGACTCCCTCACCTCGTTCTCGTTGATAGAGAACTTCGCCACCAAGGCATGCCACTGCACTGGAGGCAGCGACCGCTTCAGCATCGAGCGCGTCATTGCGTCCTGAGTGGTGCGTTCCTCCGGTGACAGACCGTCGCTGACCGACTCAGCAACAATCCCCTCGAACCCGGCCTGATACTTCCGCTGCCATGGCGCCTTGGCGGTGCCGTCGTGCATCTCGATGGACATAACCCGGCCGATGCAATGCCCGGCGTCCTTGTAGACCGTCATGCAGCCCTCCCGATACGGCGCGGGGTCGGCTCGGGGTCGCCGATACCAAACAGGTCTTTCAGGATGGTGGCGGTCGCCTTGTTGGCGCAGTTGCCCTCCTGCAGCCACAGCTGGCCAAAGTCGTGAAACCCAATGTCACGTCGATTCCCGTGCCAGCTCGCCACCATCTCCAGCAGCACGGCCATGGCAGCAGCCCCGCCGATTTGCAGCTTTGCCAGCTCCTGGCCGGCGACCTTGAGGAAGCGGCGCTCCACTTCGCTCATGCACTTGCGGGGCAGGCCCGCGGTTCGATTACTCATTGGAATGTCTCCTGCTGCTGGCGAGCAATGAGCGCCAGCTCCTGAAAGGTCTGCTCACCAACGCGAGCGCGTAGCAGCGCGATCAGCACCTGGTCACCGCTCTGTGATTCCGCCTGCCGTGCCTCCCGGCGTAGCAATGCGATGTGATCTTGCAGCCGCTGGCGGTCTCGGTTCATCCACCGAAGCGCGGTGTTCGCCCGATGGAACCAGTTTGGGTCGGCATAGCGGCTGGAGGCCTTCTGCTCGGCCTTTGCCGCCCCCACCTGGGCGCGAACATGGTTGCAATCAGCGCTCAGACGCTCCATCAGCGCCTGGGCCTCGGCCAGGTTGTCCGGCATGGCCAATGGTTGTTTCTTCTGTCCGTCGCTCATGCGCTGGCCCTCCCCTTACCGTACTGGCGTCCAGCAAACGGCCTGTCGTCATCGTCCTCGCTATCGAACCGGTAACCGCCAATAAGCTCGACGAAGCGATGAAATGCCCCCTGGTGCTGGACGTTGCAACTGCCCTTCGGCCCGTGGCGGTTTTTGTCCACGATCAGCTCGGTGACGCCCGCTTTCCCCTCATCCGATTCGTCGTCGCGGTGAACCAGAATCACCACGTCGGCGTCGGCCTCGATCTGTCCGGAGTCGCGCAAGTCCGACTTGGTCGGCCGCTTGTTGCCGCGCGTGTTGGGCGCCCGGTTCAGCTGCGCCAGCACGATGAAGGGCACGCCCAGCTCCTTGGCCAACCGCTTCAGCGCCTTACTGATCGCGCTCACCTGCTCGTACCGGCTGCCGTTGCCCTCGCCAGGAATCAGGCCGATGTAGTCCAGCACCACGGCACCGAGGCCGTGGTTTCGCTTCACCGTGCGCCCGATCTGGCGAATGTCCTTCATGGTCAGGGAAGCGTCGTCGCAGAGCACCAGGGGCGCGTCCATCAGCTTGCTGACCGCGGCGGTCATGCGCGGCCAGTCGTCATCGGTCATGGAGTGGCCTTCGGTCAGGTGCTTCAGCGGCACCTGGCCTATCGAGGCAATCGAGCGGTACACCAACTCGTCATCCTCCATCTCGAACGAGAAGACCAGCGAGGTGGCCTTGTGGTGCACAGCGACGCGCTCCGCCAGGCCAAGCCCGAGCGTGGTCTTACCGCTGCCAGGGGCGCCGGCAATCACGATCATCCGGCCGGGGCTGAGCGTGACGTAATGGTCAAGGGACGGCAGGCCGGTGTCATAGCCAAGGATCGACTGGCGGTTGAATCGACTGTCCACCGTATTGATGGCTTCCGGCAAAATCTCGCCGACGAAGCGATAGCGGCGCGACGTGTCCATGCCTTCGGCCTCCAGTGCAAGCCAGGCTTGCTGCCCCTTGGCTAGCACGTCGTCCAGCGCCGCACCGTCCTGCAGGCTCTCAATCATCGACTGAGCAGCCATCACCACACGGCGAGCAACCGCACGGCGGCGCACCTCCCGTGCGTAGACGGCGGCATTCGCCGTGCTGGGGGTGTTCTGCGCCATGGTGCCGGCGACGGCCAGCATACGCTGGCCGTCAGAGAGCATCGGGCGAGCTTCGGCAAGCGTCACGATATCCACCGGGATCTGATTACGCTGGCAAGCCTGGATTACCTCGAATACCTCGGCGCAGGCCGGGTGGTGAAAGTCGTTGCGGTCAAGATTGGCACTCAGCTCATCGATCAGAGCAGACTGCTTGATCATCGAGCCAATCACCGCGTACTCGGATTCGTGGCTGTACAGGCGCGATTCCGGTACCGGGTCAAGGTACGTCGCGGAGCCGGGCATACCCATTTCGTCGTAGCTCATACGGCACCCCGCGCGGACTGCCAGTGGAAGCCGACCACGCTCCCGCCACCCTGGCGCATGCGGTCAACGGCACGGTCGCCGATGAACTGCACCAGCTCCATTGCCCTCCGATTGCTCACCAGAATGGTCGGGCGAAGTTGCTGGTACCGGCGATCGATCACATCGCTCAGCACGCCGGGGGCGAATTCGCTGGTCGACTGCACGCCCACCTCGTCGATCACTAGCAGGTCAGGCGCTGCCAGTTGGTCGAGCACGTCCCTGTCGCTGTACGCGGCGGCCTTGCTGAACGATCCACGCATCACACGACAGATCTCTGCGGCGCTGGTCACCACGGCATAGGCCTCAAATGCGCGGATCACATGTTGGACGATGGCGCAGGCAAGGTGTGTTTTGCCATTGCCGACGTTGCCCAGCAGCAGGAGACCGCGCCCGGTGCGCGCATGCTGCTCGAACTGCTCGGCGTATTCGCGGCATTGCGCCAGAGCGTCGGCCTTCTGGGTATCACCCTCCGCCACGAACGTGTCGAAGGTGCAGCCACGAAAGCGCGGAGTAATCCCGGTGCCGACAAGGCGGCGGTTCAGGGCACCAGCCTGGAACTCGGCCATGGCCACCTGGTGGGCCTGCTGATCCGGCGGCGTGTTGTGGATCGCTTCCCAAGCGCAGGCGGTACAACCCTGCTCGCGCCAACTGCCGTCGAACTGCTCCACCAGCTTCGGCGTGTAGGCCTGGTGCCACTCGGTAGCGCAGCGCGCGGTGCGGGATGCTTCGCGGATAGCCGGAACAGGGCTGAACAGGAAATCAGAAGTTGCTGCCATTCGGGCTCTCCTTGGTGTTGCGGTAATCGTCAGCGGTGTGGGTCGGCAGGTTGGTCAGCAGCGAGGGCTTGCCGCTGCGCTTGACTGAGTCGTCCGGGTAAACATCACTCCAACCGTTAACCGTCGAGCGATCGACAACGGCGTCAGCATCAGCTCGGCCCGCAAGCTTCTTGGCGATCATCGAGCAGGCGCGCTCGGTGAGTTCCTTCCCCTTGCCCTTCCGTGCGCGCATTTCGCAGAAGCCCGCCCAGGCTTCCTGGCTGACGTTTTCAGGTTTGGCAGTGAGGGGGTCGAACTTCGCTTTCCGTGCTGATGACTTACCTACCTGGCTGTCAGGTTGGCTCGGCACGTCAGTGCCAATGCTTTTGCTTACCCTCAATGTATTACTGCTCTTTGTATTACTCCCCTGCGTGTTTTCCGAAGGGGGTTCATCGCCTTTTCCGAAGGGGTTCGCAGCGTTTTCCGAAGGGGTCTTCGGTTTATCGAAGGGGTTGGAAAGGCGAAGACGACGCTCAACCACCCGCTTTCCTTCTCGAACAAGCTCGACCGTGATTAGGCCTCGTTCAGCCAGACCGCTGATGATTTCGGAGACCCTGGAGATGGATAGACCAAAGAATTGCGCGAAATGGGCATTGGTCGAGTAGCAGCCGCGCACCTCGTCCTCGAGGCTGGCAATCTCGACGAGCATCACCTTCTCGTTCGAAGAAAGCGTGTGGTCCAGCCAGAGTGAGGCGGGAATCCAAACGCCCTGAAACTTACGTGCACTGCTCATGCCCACCCCCTTGGAAGAAGCTTCTCGCGCAGGATCGCCGCCAGTGCGCCGCACTCTCCGTCGCCATGGTGAGCAATCAGGGAAAGTAGTTCCCGGTTCTGATCGAGGTAACGCCGGAAGTTGGCGTATGCCGCTGCCTCTTGATCAATAGCGTCGGCAAGATCCCGGTCTCGTTCCGTCGTGTTCTTGGATACCTGAAGAGTCATTGCGCACGCTCCAGGCGCTGGATCAGCACCCGCATCTTGCGCTTGCTGCGCGCGGTCAGGTCACGCGCCTCGCTCCAGCGGCGATAGGCCGGTTCGGTGAAGTGCACCACGCCCAGGAATGCATCATCATCGGGGTCAACGCGCTTGCGAGTGTCATCCGGATAAGGGTGGCCGTGGGCGGCGAAGTAGGTGCTGTACAGGCGATTCAGCTCGCGCCGCAGGCTGTTGCGCTGGGTCTCGGCTTGCTGGTAGGTAACAGCTGCCTCGGCGATCTGCCCCATGAGCTGTTCGCGGGCGGGTTTGTTGCTCATGCGTGTTCTCCATCGGCGCCGAACAGCTCGGCCAGGTCTATTTGGTAAACGTCCATCCACGCGCCAGCCGGCCAGGCCTTCACCTTGCCAAAGCGCGAATCTGGAACGATTTCAGGGGTAATGGCGCGATTGCGGCACCACTGACGGAGCGGGACGTAACCGTTCACCGGAAACTTGCGGCCAGTGGCGCCCTCGACCGCAGTGACAGTCGCGCACCGTTGCCCGCGGCCCAGCTCGTTGCGCAGCCGCCCCACTTCACGCCTCGCTGCGGAGGCAGTGGCCATCGCCGTGGCTTCACGTCGATTCCCGATCTGCGCTTTTGTGCGCACGGCCTCGTCACGCTCAGCGGTCACGCGAAGGTTTTCACGCTCTGCAGCGATGGCGATTTCCAGCAGCTCCAAGCGGGTGAGTTCTGCTGGGGCAGGCTGACGGCCGTAGGAGCCGGTGCGGCGTATGCTCGGCAGCACTTCTCCGACCACCCATTCCTCGAACTGCTCGGCGGCCGGCATCTGGGATCGCATCACCAGGCGGTAAACGTCGCGCTCCGGGATGATCTTCACGTGGCGCACCTGACCCGCCATTTCGGCGGGGTAGGTCCTGGCAGCCTTGCAGTGGGCACGAATTGCCTTGTCGGTGTCGACGTACTCGAGCAGGTCGGCCACATCCTTGGCGATGAACCATGGCTCACCCTGCTCGTCTGTGATGACACGGATGTCGTTGCCGTTGAAGCGGAACGGGACAAGGCTCATGGGCGGCCCCTCGTATCGATACCAGCCAGCAGGCCGGCAAGATCGCCCCGCGCCTTCCGAGCGGCCTGCTCTAGACGGTCTACAGTGACCTCGGCGCCGTTATAAGTGCCGCCACCCAGATAGCAGGTGTTGTTGGGGTAGGCCTCACGCAGTAGAAGCTGGGCGACCGCCGCCTCACGCTCGGAAGGAAATGGCGCGATCATCTGCTGAATTACCACGCCCCCATCATTGATAGGCGGAGTAGAGACGTACCAGAACGGGTAGTCGCCCGAGGCGTCAGGAGTGAACTTCACCTCGGCGAAATCAAAATGGTCGGCAGTCATAGATCAGCCTCCTGCATCCGCGAACGGTATTCAGGGCTGTTGTTCGGGGAGTAGCACCACAGCAGGTTGCCGCTGTGCACGCGAACCTGTTCGATCAGTCCAGTGATTTCGTGAGCCACTGGATGGCTACTGCCACCTAGGGCGGGGATCACGGATTTGCTCAGCAGATCCTGCAATCGGTCGAGACGGTCACGGGCCTGGGTGAAGCCGAACACCTCATGTGCCGACAGAGTGATCGAGCCGATCAGTTGGCCCTCTGCAGCCGGAACAACGAGTTGCTGCAGCTCGATTGCCCGCGGAGGTGGTTGCACTGGTAGTGCCGTGGTGTTAATTTTCGGGTGCGACATAGCGCATCCTCCATTTCAGTGGTGATGGTCGCGATGACCTCCTGGCAGAGGTCGATGGAGAGCCCGCCTGGCAGCGGGTTTTTTTTCGCCTGGAATAAAGCCAGTAAGGCGGAAAATTAGGGGTCGGCGATTAGGCCGTTGAGGTCGCGCATGTCAGATCACCATTCGTTCGGCGCTACGTGCGCGCTGGGTTGTGGGGCTTGGACAACCGGCCGAAAGGCCGAAAGGAAGTCGCAGGGACTCGCATCGAAAAGGAACGGGTGGCCTGGGCGATTGATTCAACCGAACCCAGTACAGTTGCGCTAAAAGCCGCGTCGCTCTTGACTTTGCAAGCACTGAAAAATGGTGCCACGGGAAGGGAAAACCGATAACCCGATTGATAGCGGTGTTTATTCATACAGTACCTACCTGGGCACTGGATGAATTCCCAGCAGCTTTTTCGGACTGTTGGGCCTGATCGACGGGCGGTATCGTTTGGGCATGGTCGGCGGAGCTTGCTAGCTCGGGCCACAGCCGAAACCAATCCTCAGGGCGAAGCTGTACACGAGTGACCTCGCGATCTGTAGCAGCTTCGATACCCACCGCCATAGCGGGTGAGGCGGANNAGGCGGACTTAACGCCATAGCCGATCAGGCGCAGGTAGTTACGGGTGGTTCCGGTCAACTGGACGGCATCGTCGGATGCCGTCTTCAGCCAGCTCAGCAATGCTGCATGCTTGATAGCCATGAGGGGCCTCTTCTCTTCATCAAAGAAAAAGATAACCCTCAGGTAACATTAAAACAACACCCAAGGGTAATTTACCTGGAGGTTCCGCTCGGAGATGATTCCCCTCATGGATATCTATGAAATACGCCGCGCCAATCTTCGAGCCCTTCTTCATGACCGCTTTGAAGGCAAGATCGCCTCTCTGGCAGAAGCGCTAGATCGTGCCCCAAGCTATCTGTCGCGCTGTATCACAGATAAGCCCGATCACAGGAAACGGATCGGCGAAGAGTTCGCGCGCGACATCGAGCTGAAGCTGGGTCTCCCAATGCTTTCGCTCAACTATTTAAATACTGGATCAGAGGCCAGCAGCGCTGCAGAGCTGGTGCACCAGATGCTGGCCAAGCATGGACAGAAGCTGAGCCAGGAAGCGCGCGAGAGGCTCATTGCCGCCACGAATGAAACTCCCGCCGCCTTAGTGATGCCTCAGCGCGGCGACGAGATCCGCATAGCTCACTACGACGTCCAGGGCGCGATGGGCAACGGGAAGCTGGTGCATGATTTTCCGGAAATGTTCCGTGACGTGACGGTGAGCCAGCAGCACCTGCGGGAGTTGGGTGTCACCTACAAAGATCCGGCTCACCTGAAGCTGATCACCGGTGATGGCCAGTCGATGACACCGACGATCCAAGACAAAGACCCGATGATCATCGATGCCAGTATTCGCGAGTTCGCTGGTGACGGAATCTACGGCTTCGTATGGCAGGGCTTGTTCTACATCAAGCGTCTGCAGGTAGCCGATGCCGAGCACTTCGAGATGATCTCCGACAACCCGAGCCACAAGGACCGGTTGATCCGGCTCGACGAGACCTACATCCAGGGGCGGATCCTGCTGGTGTGGCGAGCCCTGCGCGTATAGCCATCGGCCGCGTGGTGGATGCGAAGATTCGGGGGCTGTAGACTTGGAAAGAGTGGCGAAACGCCACCCCGACACAAGCACAAGCGCCAAGCATTTATCAAGGGACAACCGTGCACATCATTGACTTATTTTTGAGTAATTCCTATGATTTGCGTGTGGTGCAAGTAAAGCCTGGGCTTGCCGCGAAGCATGATTTGTATCGTAAGCGCTCTGTAAGAGCGTCGGTCCCAGGGTTTGCACCACCCCTTCTTCCGGTTTCGTGATCAATGACGAAACTGTTCTTATTCCTCGACGAGAGCGGGGATTTGGGCTGGAAACTAGACAAGCCCTATCGAGACGGCGGATCAAGCCGATTCCTCACCATTGCAGCACTAGTCGTCCCTGAGCAGCATGTCCACGCCCCGGCGCGGGCGATGAGAAAGCTCTATGACAAAATGAACTGGCCAACTGACAAGGAAAAGAAGTGGGCCAGAATGCTGCCTGAGGAACGCATCGCCTTTTCAGAAGCTGCTCGCAAGATTGCGGAGGCCAGCAGCGGCGAGATCAAGTACCTATCGATAACAGCTCGAAAGGAAAATGTGCGGCAGCACATCCGCTCAGACCCCAACAAGCTCTACAACTTCATGATTGGACTGCTGCTTCTCAAGGAGATGGGAAAGTACGATCAGGTGATCATGCTGACAGACGACCGCAGCATCAAGGTTCGCAGCGGCAACAGCCTGTTTGACTATCTGCAGATGGAACTATGGATGAAAATGCATGTAGAGACAGTTTTGAAGGCGCAGCCCTGCGACAGCTCGAAGAACCTATGCGTGCAGTTCGCTGACATGCTTTCAGGCATTGCACAGAGCCATTACGAAGACCGTTCATCCCAGCCCTACAGGCACCTGGCGAAGTTCTTCCAGCCGAAGCTGATCTACAACAATCCTGAACGCCCGTACTAGCCCGGCCATTGCGCCGGGCTTTTTCATACGACTGAACGTTTATGCCCAAGATCTACTCATACGTCATCGTCCACGATAGCGGCTTCGCCCCGAACCCATACGGCGGCGTATGCACGCTGGCCACCTGCAAGCCGGTCATCAGACGCACGGCCAAGATTGGCGATTGGCTTGTAGGGACCGGCTCAACAACGAAAGGATTCTCAGGTAAGGTCATCTACGCGGCGCAAATCGATACTGTTCTGGCAATGGCCGAATATGGCGCCAGCCAAGCCTTCGAAATGAAACAACCTGTTCCGAGCGGCACCATCGAGCAGAGGTGCGGCGATAACATCTACTTCCAGGACTGCAATGGCACCTGGTTCCAGCGAGAGAACGAGCACCACTGTCCGCGCCATATGAATCATGATCTGGCCGGGAAAAACGTGCTGATCTCCGTCAGGTTCTGGTACTTCGGCTCGGCCCCTCAACCTCTCCCCGAACGACTGGCCGGCATCGTCAAGCTAGGTCCTGGCCACAAGATTACGGACTCCAAAGACTCTGTCGTAGCATTAGAGCGCTGGCTGTCCGGTTTCACGCCTGGCCAAGCATCTGCCCCAGGGCTGAACGGCGTCTGCGGAGGCTGCTAGCCCATAGAGAAAGCTTGATCACCGCCACCCCTCCCGCTTGCCACCACACATCCTGCACTTCACATATGGCCCGTAGCGGCCGGTGAGCTGCGAGGTATCACCTCCGCACTGGCGGCAGTCGCCATCCCTCTCCCCGCTTTCCCATCGCAAGACCCGATAGAACCGGTAGCAGCCCCAAGCAGCAACGGCCAGCGTTGCGGCTGCTACGAACGGGAAAGCGGATCTGGCCATCTCGCCCAGGGCATGAAGCATTCCGCCCTTCCCATTCAGTGACGACAGCACAGTCAGGATCAGCAGGCCTGAGCAAGTCAGGGCCAGCGGCATAGCCAGGTTAAGCACGTATCGCATAGCACCTCCGTAGTGTTCGAGGTGGCGATTGCACCACGCCATTACTCGCGTGTCATGTCGAGACTGTTGAGCCAAAATAATTACCCGCAGGTATTTACAATAAAATAACCTGCAGGTAACTTCTATTCATCACTGCCCAGCATGGAGCGCAACACATGAACACGATTGTCGAACACGGCTTGAAGGGTCACCTGGGCATGGGCGCCGCTCTGCAAGAGCTGCGCTGCCTGCTGGCCGTGGCTGCAGGCCACTCCTCGAAAGAGGCTGCGCGTGAACTTGGCGTCGCCCCAGGAACGATCGACAAGCGCTTGTTGGCGTTGACCACGAAATTGGGCGTGCGGCGCCGTGCAGAGCTAGTCGCTACCGCTTTCCGCCGCGGCATCATCGCTCCTGCCTGCATCTTCCTGTCGGCGCTCATCGCTCTGCAGCACACCCCGTCGACCGTTATCCGTCGCCCAGAACCTGGCCGGCGCGCCGAGCTGCGCCTGTCCGTTCGCCGGGTCGAGGAGTCAGCAAACCGCTTGGTGGTGGCCTAAGCAGCGGCGAGCGCCTTCGACTGAGGGCGCTGTCCGGTGCGAAAGCATCGCGCGGTAAGGCTAGGTGAGGCAAGGCGGGGCTTGGCCCGGCCTGGCTTGGCAAGGGCTGTAATCAGCGGCCTGCTCTGCTTCGGGAGGGCAGGCCGGTGGCGATAGTCATCATGTGGCGAGGCATGTCCGGGTGTGGCGCGGCGCTGTCGGGCCGGGAGAGGCATGGCAAGGGCTGCTGGTCAGCGTTCAGCCACTTCTAGCGAGGTGGTTGATCGGTGCGAAAGCAACATGGGGCAAGGCGGGGCGCGCCAGGGCATGGCTGGGCGCGGCAAGGCAGGGCATGGGCTGGAGGGTTTCAGCGTAATGCTGGTTGGCGACAGCCAGCATTACGAAGCAACCCCTAAACAGAACGAACTTTCGAAAGCCAACAAACGCGGCAGGCCCCCGGCTTGCCTGGAGAAAAGCATGCAGACGATCAAACTGAAGCTGGTAGGCCAGTCGCCGCTGTTGATGCACAGCGACCGCTTCGCTAACCCGCTGGACCCGGCGACCAAGGCGCACAAGGTTTTGACCTCGAAGCGTAAGAAGCTCGACGAAGACCACGCCGACATTGCTAAAAGTGAGTGGCTTGGATCGCTTTACCACGATGCAGAGGTAGGCCCTTTCCTGCCCGGTCTGAACGTGAAGAGCGCCCTGGTCGGCGCGGCGAAGATCCAGAAGCTGGGCGCAGCGTTCAAGCGCGGCGTGCTGGTGCTGGATGACCGCTGCAAGCTGGAATACACCGGGCCGCGTGATCCTGAGAAGCTCTACGCCGATCCGCGATTCGTTGATGCCCGCAGCGTGGTGGTCGGTACCTCTCGACTGATCCGCTATCGCCCCAAGTTTGCGGGCTGGTCGGCCACGGTGAACATCATGTTCAGCCCTGAGATGGTCGACCGCGACGACGTGATCCGTGCTGCCGAGAACGCCGGCCTGTTCGTGGGCCTGCTCGACTACCGCCCAGAGAAAGGCGGTGCGTTCGGACGCTTCACTGTCGAGGTGGTGGAATGAGCATCACGACTCTGCACCCCGAATGGCGCCAGGCCGCGAAGGACATCGCCGAAGGCTTCAAGTACGGGGACATCATCACACTGGACTGGCTGGCCAGCTCGTTCCATCTGATCGAGCCGGAGAGCATCGCCCAGTTCAAGGAATACCAGTTCGCCTTCCTGAGCAACATGGACGCAATGCGGCAGGAGCTGCTTGAGCAGCACCAGCTTGCGCTGCGCAACGTGCGCGGCGCCGGTTACGAACTCGTCGATCCGAACAACCAAGTCGACTACGCATGGCAGACCGCCTTCGCCCGAGTGAATCGTGAACTGAGGAAGCTGGCCAGCCATGTCACGCACATCCGTCACGCAGAGCTGAGTGACGAAAAGCGTCGAGAGCACGCGGACGCCCAGGCCAAGATGTCATCGGTCGCGGGTTTCGTTACTCGTGCAGCTCGTCGCGGTTTAGCAGCCCCCATGGCACAGGAGACGACCCGATGACCGCTACCGCACACGTCCCAGTCGCAGAACTGGCAGCCGAAGCAGCTGCCGCGAACGCTAACCCCATCGCCGACCTGGGCGCTCGCCTGGTGCTGCTCGGTGCGGCGCTGCAGAAGCCCTCCAGCACCGTCACCGAACTGCAGGGTCTGGCCGCTGCCTGCGGGCTGACACTGAAAATTCGAGCTGTCGAGCACGATCTCGACACCCTCCCCGCACCTCCGGACGCTCTCCGCGCCCCCGCCAACCACGCCTGAGGTTACTCCAGATGGATACCATCAAAGACCAAGCTGTGCCCGAAAATCGCGTCACCGTGGTGCTGCGCGCCGGTGAAGGCCAGTCCCTGCAATCGATCCTGCCGTTCCTGCAGCTGGGCGCGCCGGTCGCGATCGGTCGAGGTACTGCGATCATTGCCAGCACCTGTGACGGTGATGCTCTCTCACGCCTGGAGGCGATGGACGATCCGGCTTCTCCGATTCACTCGGCAGTCGCCCTGCTCGAGCATCAGGCCGACAAGCTCAAGGCTGGTGGTGCCGAGAAGGCCGCCAAGCATTACCAGCAGGTGGCAGAACAGATCCGGCTGATAATCGGAGTACCGAAACCGGAGCAGCTTGTTCTGGATGCCCTTTCCCGCGCCAGCTCGAGCAGCGCAGATGAACGAGGCGCCGAGCTGCTGCTGGCCATCGAGCGCATCTGCCGGCGGGTGATCCAGCGCGAGTCGGTCTGTGGCGGCGTCATTGCCAAGGCGATTCAGGGGTCACGGGCATGAACCTGTCCAGGTGGAAGTTCCTCTGCATCTGCCTGGGCGTGGTGGCGCTTGTGCATTTCGTGATGCTTCACGTGGCCCTGAACCAGCGCGACGACGCCCGACAGGCGACCCGCGAGCAGGCCATCGAGCAGCTGTGCAAAGGGGTGGTGATCAGCACCACGGCCCAGCCCCAGGCAGAGCCAGCCGACGCGACCATCCTGTCCGGCGAGCAACGTCCCGCCGGGGTTGGGCAGGTGCGCCTGCAGCGCCTGGAGAGGCTCCACCTATGACGCCCGAAACCGCAAGGCTGTTGGCCAAGGCGCGGCGTCTGTTGGCCAGCACCAGCCACTTGGCAGCGCCTACATCGAAGGCCGAAAAAATTAGCATGCCCTCCCCGGCAGCAGCGCCAGTACCAGCAGGTGGCCCGGTGAATCTGTTCATGAAGCTGGAAGGCCGGCGCTTCGCCAGCGACCTGGTGCTGTCCGCTCGGTCCCTGCTGCACACCCATGCCGGCACCCAAGAACTGATCGGCAACTTGCAGCTGGCCTGCACCGGCAGGCCGGCCAGCTATGCCGCTGGCATCACCGAGATCATCGACCTCATTCGCTCGCAGGAGGACAGGCCATGCGCATGAAAACCGAGCACTACCAGCGCCTTTGGGACATGTCCAACGTCAACGGGCGCACTTTGAGAATGGACCTGATCCTCTCACGCCGGGTATGCCGCGAGGTGCTGGCCGAGCTGGAGCACTTCGGCGCTCCGTATCGCAAGAAAATCGCAGAACTCAGCAAGGGGCTGCCATTCACAGCCGCCCGCCTCGCCGATGTTCAGGAGGCATACCGCGACTTCACCGAAAACCAGCGCGGGATCCTGCGAAGCATCGGTTCGTGGCTGGCGCACTCCCCTCGCGACATGGTGAAGCACCTGCCGTTCGAGGAGGTCGCGGCGATCTATGCGGTCAATCGCGTGCACTGGCACGAGGCTCGCCCGGAATACGAAGAGCACGGCCTGATGGGCTTGCTGCACATCGGCAAGTATGAGGACAGCAGCATCTATCTGGCCAAGGCCGATAAGACCGGTTTCTTCTTCGACATGGGTCCCACCTGCGAGGCGGTCAACCACCACATGGTCAAGTGGATGGCGGAGAACATCGACAAGCTGCCCAGCCCATTCGAACCAGGCAGCCCGTTGTACGGCGTCCCCACCTACACCGTACAGCCAGACGGCAGCATGCAGCGCAACGCGCCATCCCTGGTGGTGCACAACCGAGACGGCAGCACGGCGGTGATCGACCGCAAGGACGGGCGCTGATGACCATGATCCGCATATCGCAGCGCGTGCACCTTGCCGCCGACCAGATCGCGATGATCGAAACGCCCGAGTACAACGACCGGGTGATCGTTCTGGCGAAAGACGGCCAGCGCTATGACGCCGAGCTCGGCTGGGGCCAGCTCCGCTACGAGCGCGTCGACGAGTTGCTGCGTCAGGTGAACGAGGCAACCAGGCCTCGCGTGGAGACCGAATGATGAGTATCGATAAGGTAGAACTTCGCAGGCTGGCCAAGCTCGCAACCCCAGGCCCATGGCATGACCACGGCTGCGGAAGCGTATCGTCTTCAGTGCCGGTAAAAACCGTGGCCCGCTTCTACCACCAAGGCCGGGCCGGGACTCTGCAGCAAGGCTACGAGGGTAGCGGCGCTAATGCGGCATTCGTTGCAGCAGCAAACCCGGCGACGATCATCGCGCTGCTCGACGAGCAGAACCAGCTCGCCGCCGAGTTGGCCAACGTGAAGCGCCAGCTGTCCGACTGCGCGGACTCCCTGCACGGCGAAATGCTGCAGAAGTATCACGGGCAAGACCCAGCCGATATGCACCCGGTGACTCGCCAAGAATACCAGCGCGACATGGATGAGCTGTCCGGCTACCGGGCTGCGCTGGCAGTGCGCAGTCAAGTTGGCGGCACGGCGGAGGGCGAATGATGGTCCGCACCCGCGCGAAGTGGACAGATGCCGAGGACGACATCATTCGCAAGCACTACCCGACCACCACCAATGACGCCATGGTTGCGCTGCTGCCTGGCCGCACCAAGACGGCCATAACGCTCAGGGCTGCCGGGTTTCGCATTTCGAAGACGGCAGAGCACCGGTCAGAGATGTCTCGGGCCAGCTTCCTGCGCACTTGCGAACGGCGCGGTGTTAAACCAGGCCAGCAGCCTCGCCCGATAGGGAGCACACATCGCAAGGGGCGGTACACCTTGATCAAGGTAGCGCAGCCAGACGTGTGGAAGCCATTACATGTGCACATCTGGGAGCGGGCAAACGGCCCGGTGCCCGAAGGAATGATCGTCACAGCCAGGGACGGGAACATCGGCAACGTCGACCTGGCCAACCTCTGCCTTCGCACAACGGCGGAAAACCAGCTTCGCCACAACCACAACTACAAGGGCCTCCCGGAAGAGGTCGTCGACATCCTGCACCTACAGAACGAAATCAAGAAGACCATCAAGAGGAAGCGCCAGCAATGAAAAACAAACTCTCAGACCTGCGCGACCACTTGTTCGTCGCCCTGGAGAACCTGGCTGATGCCGAAGGCGACAAGCTCGATGCGGCGGTTCGCAAGGCTGACGCGGTGAGCAACGTGGCCAAGGTGATTGTGGAAAGCGCCCGCGTGGAAGTCGACTACATCCGCCATGTTGGCGGTGTCGTGAATAACAGCGCGTTCATCGAGTCGAAGCCCGACCTGCCGCCGGCGATCAGCGGGGCGAAAAAGTGACGCGCCACGAAACGCCGAAACACGAAAACGTGGCGCGCAGTGATGGGGAGGTGCCGCCGTGCGATACCTGACAGTGAAAAAGTTTGCTGCAGAGACAGGCTACACCGAGGACGCCATTCGCTCGAAGATTCGTGACGGGATCTGGCGGTTGGGCGAGATATGGATGCGGGCGCCGGATGGCCGGACGCTGATGGACGTTGTGGGGTATGAGAGATGGGTAGAGATGGGCGGGGAGTCAGGGCAGTCTCGGATTCCAGTATCGAAATCACGTTCATGTATCGCGGCGTCAGGTGCCGGGAGAGGATCGCGCTCAAGCCCACCGCCACTAACCTGAAGCGTGCCGAGCAGCACAAAGCGGCGGTCGAATACGCGATCGCCAACGGCACGTTCGACTATGCCGTCACGTTCCCCGGCTCGCCCAGGGCGGCGAAGTTCGCGCCCGAGGCCAGCCAGGAGACGGTGGCCGGCTTCCTAACCAAGTGGCTGGCCGGCAAGAAGCAGCACGTTTCCAGCAGTACGTTCGAGGGCTACAGGAAGATAGTCGAGTTGCGCCTGGTGCCGGCGCTCGGCCCTACCCTACTGGTCGACCTGAAGCGCAAGACCGTGCGCGACTGGCTGAACAAGCTGGAGGTGTCGAACAAGACGCTGAGCAACATCCAGAGCTGCCTGCGCTCGGCGCTGAACGACGCCGTGGACAATGACGAGCTGATCGACACTAACCCGCTGGCCGGGTGGACCTTCTCCCGCAAGGACCAGGTGAAGGAGGACGACGTCGATCCTTTCAGTCCGGAGGAACAGCGTGCCATCCTGGCGGCCCTCGATGGCCAGGCCAGGAACCTGGTTCAGTTCGCGCTATGGACGGGCATGCGCACCAGCGAGCTGGTCGCCCTGGACTGGGGCGACATCGACTGGCTGAAGGGAGAGGTCTACGTCACCAGGGCGATGACGCAGGCAGCGGCCGGCGAAGCCGAGGTAACCAAGACGCTATCGGGAAAGCGGCGCATCAAGTTGCTGGCTCCAGCCATGGAAGCCCTGGTGGCCCAGAAAGCGCACACGTTCCTGGCCGGCAACGAAGTGTTCCAGAACCCACGCACCATGGAGCGCTGGAAAGGTGATCAGCCGATCAGGAAGACCATGTGGGCGCACGCGGTGAGGAAGTCTGGGGTCCGGTACCGCCGCCCCTACCAAACCCGACACACCTACGCTTCGATGATGCTCTCGGCCGGTGAGCACCCGATGTGGGTGGCAGGCCAGATGGGGCATAGTGACTGGACTATGATCGCCAGGGTTTACGGTAGGTGGATGCCAAGCGAAGATGACTCGGCAGGAAGCAAAGCAATGTTGTTTTGGAATGAGGGAAGGGAAATTGGCATCGATAGGTCGACTGACGACAAAGAGCGTAGGTGAGTTCAACCCTAACGATTGGCTGGCGGAAGGACATTCACTTCTTCTGGCATCTAGAACAATGAGGGCGCAATGGCTAGTTGAACGAAGAAAGCTGCTTAAATATCCAAATGAAGTCCAGGAAAACAAAGTAGGCAGTTTTATACGCCTATCAACAATAGACCGGGCATTGCCAAAAGCGTCAATTCTACTGATGGGATATGCCATAGAGATGTATTTGAAGTCATCTCTAGCAAGGCTCCTATCTGGATGTGCCGAAGACTTATTCATCCACCTTTCGCGAAATAAATTTGGGCACCGCTACACCAAGCTTGCAAAATTTATTGACTTCCCATTGGCCACTACAGACGAAAAACTCCTGAAGGACCTTGAGCGTGCGGTTTTATCTGATGCTAGATATCCGATACAGGTAAAGGATGGTGAGGACTATATAGAAAACCTTAACAAGGTACGAAGATCGGTAACCGACCGTTCTACTTATAGATCTTACTGCAAACTCGCCAAACGACTATTTTTGCACTCACGAAGAATAGGCGGAACACCG
The DNA here is from genome assembly GCF_002439135.1 of Pseudomonas sp. UBA6323. Lineage (NCBI taxonomy): Bacteria > Pseudomonadati > Pseudomonadota > Gammaproteobacteria > Pseudomonadales > Pseudomonadaceae > Pseudomonas > Pseudomonas sp. UBA6323. Next base: position 27,021 of record NZ_DJSX01000068.1, read on the forward strand.
GAAAGTATGGTTATCCGCGAGAGCTTTACTATCGATAGCGATGGGTACTTTAGCATGAGGGCTGGCGGCGAGGTTTCTACTAGAATCACCTACAAACTAAGCAGTGAGATGAAGCAACACGGAGACCCTATAGCTTTGTTGAGAGACAACCTTGACGGCATCTCTCCTATTAGCGCGTCTCTATGGAATGAAGCAACATTCTGGGAGCACGGGCTTGAAGACGGCAAGATAACGTTCAAGAAACTTAATAAATGACAGCGTTATGACAGCTTCAGCCATGCAGGCCGCGAACTGAAAGACCACGACGCGGGTTCAAATCCCCCCGGCTCCACCAAATAAGCCCCTGATTTTCCTAGAGAAAGTCAGGGGTTTTTCTTTGGGTGTCGAAAAGGTGTCGAAGCGTTAAGCCTGCTGGAGAAGATCGCTTTCGATGTCTGAAAAATTACTGATCTTCACCGAACCATCGGGAAACCGGGCAATGACATCCAACTGACCACCCATGGCTTCGATGTGGCTACGCAAAGTGGAAATGTACATGTCAGTACGCCTTTCCATCTTGGCAATGGATGGCTGCTGTACATGCAGCACCTCAGCCAGCACCTTCTGTGACAACCCACGAGCCTGGCGCAGCTCATTAAGCGGCATCTCTGCAAGCAGCTCCTGGACTTTGGCCTCTACCCTAGCTTGAGCCTCAGGCGCCATTTTTGCGCGTAGCTCTGCAAATTTCTTAGCCATCTATCAAGCCCTCCTTTCGAAGCTGTTCCAGATGTTCGTCATACAGGCGATCAGACAGCGGAACGTTGATGTCATACCAACGATCATCACCAGTCTTGTCGCCACCAATCAGCAAAATAGCCGAACGCCTGGGATCGAATGCATACAGGGTTCTATAGGGTCGGCCTTCGTGCTGCGTCCTCAGCTCCCGCATGTGGCTGTGACGAGAGCCATTGATTCCGCTGCTGTGCGGAAAGCCAAGTGACGGGCCCCGCGCCTCCAGGAGCTGGACTGACACCGCAACAGACTCCTGCTCCTCAACAGACAAGCTTTCCCACCACTCACCGAACTCGTCGGTGTATTCGATATCCCAAGTCACGGTAAAAAATATAACCTCAAAGGAATATTCCATCAATGGAATACCCACATTATAGAGGCCTGAGCGGGCCAAAGAGTACCGCGACCTGCAGAGATGATCCGACGCCAGGTGCGCATAGCGCATGGTCATGGCCAGACTGGAGTGACCCAGGATTTTCTGCAGGGTGAGGATGTTGCTGCCGTTCTGGATGAAGTGGCTGGCGAAGGTGTGGCGCAGGGAGTAAGCGGCCTGGCCTTTCGGTAGGCGTATTGTCGTCCTGGCCAGGGCGCGGCGGATCGAGGTGATAGCCGAGTTTGGCTGGCCGTGTTGTTTCCAGTGCCTGACGATCTTTGCCTCTAGCTCTGCAATGACCGGCACCGAACGAACCCTGCCGTTTCTGTTTCCGCTGGGGGTGATCACGCCACTGCGCAGGCCGGTCGGCTCAGCCTCTGATCATCGAGCATCGGTGGCCAGACGGATCAGGGTGATCATCTCGCCATGCCGGGTATTCCAGCCATGCCGAATCTCCTCCAGCAGCCCGGCGAGCACGACAGTCTGCGAAGACTTACAGAACGCTGCCGCGCCTCGATGAGCGCCACCAATATCGATTCAGGGCGCCTTCGACGCTCACTGAATCCGATAGCTGAAAGTGTTCTTCACATTGGCCACGGCCACCGCCTGGCCATTGACCACCCGGGGCTGGTAGCGAAAGGTCCTGGCAGCCGCCAGCGAGGGTTTGACGAACATGGGGTGGCAGATGCCCACCACCTGCGGGTCTTCCACTCGGCCGGCGGCATTGACCGTGTAGGCCACGGTGCATTCGCCCTCGATCTTGCGCTCCAAAGCGCGCGGGGGGTAATCCGGCGCCTGCTTGGCGATGGGCAGGTATTGGCGGCTGGCAGCCTCGGCCTCGGCATGTGCAGCGGCGGCTGCGGCATTCGCCGCGGCCTGGCGTTCGGCTGCAGCCAGGCGCTCGGCCTCGGCCTGGCGGGCCTGGGCCAGTTGCCGTTCCTTCAGCGCCTGCTGCTGTTGCTGCTCACGGGCCAGGCGTTCCTGGCGTAGTGCTTGCTCACGGTGCTGGCGTTCGCGCTGCACCTGGCGGGCTTTTTCCTGGCGCTCCTGCTCCACCCTTTTGAAGGCGAGATCGGCCTGCTCGACCACCGGCGCCTGGACCACCGGTTCAGGTTCCTGCACTGGAACAGGCGCTGGCGGCTCGGCGGTCGCCGGTGCGGGAGCTGGCGGCACCACTGGCACCGGCAAGGTGATCAACTGGGTGGTGAGCACCGCCGAAACCGGCGCCGGCAGCGGCGCCGGGTGGGACAGGTTGAGCAACAGGTAAGCCAGCCCGACATGCAGGGCCAGCGCGACGCCGAGGGCAAAGCCGTGTTCACGCCAGGCCGGCCAGACGAAACGGGACGCGGGGATTTCCAGAGTCAGACCGTTCATCTCAGGGCGCCTCGGTAATCAGGCCCAGGCGGCTGACACCGCCACGCTGCAGTTCGGCGATGCCAGCCACCACCGACGCATAGTCGGCGTTCTGGTCGGCGCGCACGTACACCTGTGTATCAGGGCTGGCGGCAACCAGAGTGGCGATCTTCTCGCGCATTTCGTTCTTGTCCACCGCGCTGTCGGTCTGCGCCTCGACGTTCACCTCGCTGCCCAGGTTCCAGTAGAAGCTGCCGTCCTCCTTCACCGACAGGGTGACAATGCGCTGCTCCCCCGGCGTCGGCAGCGCCTCGGCGGCCACCTTGGGCAGCTCGATCTGTACGCCCTGAACCAGCATCGGCGCGGTGACCATGAAGATCACCAGCAGCACCAGCATCACGTCGATGTAGGGCACCACGTTCATCTCGGCCTTCAGGCCGTGCTTGTGCTTCGGTCGAACCAGCATTGCGCTCTCCTCCTCAGGCTGCCGCGGCCATGCTCGGCGCCGTGCCGTTCAGACGGCGGTGCAGGCGCCCTTGCAACTCGTTGCCGAAGGCGTAGTAGCGGGCGATCAGCGTCTGGCTACGTGCCGAGAAGCGGTTGTAGGCCATCACCGCGGGAATCGCCGCGAACAGGCCGATGGCGGTGGCGA